>NZ_SRLV01000120.1:0-20652 GCF_006518205.1 Myxococcus sp. CA005
GGACGATGCTCCGCTGGATCCGTCACGGGTGCTGGGGCGGACGCGCCGCACCCGCCCCAGCACCCGTGACGGATCCAGCGGAGCATCGTCCTGGGGTGAGTTGTCGCCTCGCAGCGCCACCGCCCCGGCCTCCCACCGCCGCAGCCGGTGCAGCACCAGGGCATGGTCGAAGCGCGCCAGCAGGACGTCACCAGGTCGCGGAGCCCCCTCCAGCGGCTCCACGCCGGCATGGTCGCCCGAGCGCAGCGATGGCCACATGCTGTCCCCGTGGACGGGGACCCAGCTCAGGGCCGGAGGCACAACGGGGCTGGAAGTGTCGCGCGGCATCGCAGGTCAGTCTAGCCGACCCGACCTGCGCCTGCGAGTTCCCGCGGGCCCAATAGCCCAACGTTTATCAGGGGTTACGCGCCTACCTCAGTTTCTCGGACTTAGCAAGAATCGCCCGGAATACTGCTCTCACCCCCGCAGAACGCTATGCCGAAACGACCTTACGCTCCCGAACCACCCTGGCGACCTCGTCGAGCGCGACGGGGATGGGCTCGCCTCCGGCCATGGGCTTCAGCTTCGCCTGGCCGCTGGTGCGCTCGGCCTCGCCCAGCACCAGGGTGAATTCCGCGCTGCTCTTGTCCGCGCGCTTCATCTGGCTCTTGAGGCTGCCTCCGCGGGTATCGAACTCCACGCGCAGTCCCTCCCGGCGCAGGCGGCTGGCCAGCACCAGGGCAGCATCGTGCGAGCCCGCGTCCGCCACCGCGACGAAGACGTCCGGCCGCACGGTGAACTGCTGGCCGCTCTCTTTGAGCAGCAGCACCAGCCGGTCCAGGCCACAGGCGAAGCCCACCGCGGGCGCGTCCGGCCCGCCCAGGCTCTTCACCAGCTTGTCATAGCGGCCACCGGCGCCCACGGTGCTGGCGGTGCCCAGCGCGGGGTGCGAGGCAATGAACTCGAAGACGGTGCGCGTGTAGTAGTCCAACCCACGCACCATGCGCGGATTCACGACGTGCCGGACGCCCAGCGCCGTCAGCTTCCGCTGCACGTCGTCGAAGTGCGCGCGGCAGGGCTCGCACAGGGACTCCAGCACATTGGGGCCGGCCGCGGCGATGGCCTGGCACTTCTCGTTCTTGCAGTCCAGGACGCGCAGAGGGTTCTTCTCCATGCGCTTCTGGCAGTCCCCACACAGCGCCTCGCGGTGGGCCTGGAGGTACTCCACCAACTTCGCGTGGTACGTGGGCCGGCAGACCTCGTCCCCCAGCGAGTTGATGTTCAGGGTGATGTCCTTGAGCCCCAGCCGCTCCAGGAACTGCACCACCATGTCCATCATCTCGACGTCCTGGGCGCCTTCCTTCGCGCCGTAGGCCTCCGCGCCGATTTGATAGAACTGGCGGTAGCGGCCCGTCTTCATCCGCTCGTAGCGGAACATGGGCCCCGCATAGAACCAGCGCGTGAGCGGCTCCTGATTGGCGATGGAGTGCTCGATGTACGCGCGCGCCGCGGGCGCGGTGCCTTCCGGGCGCAGAGACAGGCTGCGGTCCGCCTTGTCGTTGAAGGTGTACATCTCCTTCCCGACGATGTCGGTCTCCTCGCCCACGCTGCGCACGAACAGCGCGGTGTCCTCCACCATGGGCGTGCGGATCTCACCGTAGCCGAAGCGGCCGAACAGCTCGCGGGCCTGCGCCTCCACGTGCTGCCAGATTTCGATCTCCCCAGGGAGGAGATCGTTCATGCCCTTGACGCCCGCGACCTTCTGACTCACGTGATGACTCCGATTCGCTTGCCCAGCCGAACCACCGCTTCCTCCTGGAGGCTGTCGTCCCAGGTGACGCGCTTGGGCTCGAACAGGAGGATGACGGTGGAGCCCATCTCGAAGCGGCCCAGCTCCCCACCCTTCTCCACCGGCATGGCCGAGCCGTAGCGGTGCACCTTGCCGGGCTGCCCGGTGTGCGTCGTCACCTCGTCGTAGGCCGCCTTGATGCGCGACACGCAGGTGGCACCCACCTTCACCACCGCGCACTTGCCCGCCACGGTGTCCAGGTACGTCACCAGCCGCTCGTTCACGCAGAACAGGGACTGCTTGTTCTTCACCGACGCGGGGTTCACCGGCCAGAACTCACCGGGGATGTACGCGTACCCGGTGATGGTGCCGCCCAGCGGCGCGTGGATGCGGTGGTAGTCGCGCGGCGACAGGTAGATGGTCGTCCAGGCACCGCCGTAGAAGGGCTTGGCGGCCTCGGAATCCCCCAGCAACTCGTCCACCGTGTACTCGATGCCCTTGGCCTGCAGGCAGCGCCCGTAATCCGAATAGCCCACCTGGGACACGCGGCCATCCACCGGGGACACCACCACCTTCTCCCCCGCGTCCACCGGACGCAGGCCGGGCTTCAGGCCCCGGGTGAAGAACTGGGCGAAGGTCGGGTAGTGCTCGAAGGAGTGCTCGGCCTCCTCCATGTCCACGTTGTAGGCCTTGGCGAAGGCGCGCATGGCGGCCTGATGCACCGGCGCGGGCACGGGCAGTCGCGTGGCCATCCCCACCACGGTGGAGAGCGCGGACTTGGGCAACACCTGCATCAACTTCATGAAAGTCTGGTCGTTCATATCGGCGAATCGGTTCTAGCGACCGGCGTCGGTCGCGGGTGCCGGACCGCCGTCGGGAGTGACGGGGACAGTCTGCACGGCACTCTTGGGTAACAGCGTGAGGACCTTCCCCTCTTCAATCAGGAGGAATGAATCCTGATGCTGGGGGTATTCCAGGCGACAGGCGGTGCGGTCGGCGAGCTGCCAGGTCTCCCGCATGCCCCGTCCCTGCACATCGATGGGGGTGCCCCGCTGGAAGCACCCCCGGAAGCCCGCCACCAGTTCGGACGCGGCCGTGCCAGCCTGGGGGCCACCGCCAGCACCGGCATCCGGAGGCCCGGCATCCGGCGCTTCCACCGGAGCCGCGGGAGGCGCCTGCTCCTCGGTGGACGGCGCGGTGTAGGAGCCCGGCGGCAGTTCCCGCGCGCTGGCCACGGCCTCGTCCCGCTCATTGGCGGCCACCGCCATTCGCTGCCGTCCGTCCTTGATGCGCTGGAGCAACTCGCGGGCACCCTCGGCGTCCAGGCTGTCCGCGGGGACGCGCTGGAGTTGCGCCTCGATTTCCCCCACCTGCGGATCCAGGAAGGCGTCATCCAGCTTCTGCGCATACAGCTCGCGGAAGCGGCGGGCGGCCTCTTCGTACTCGGCGGAAGGGGCGGGAGGCTCGCGGCGGCAGGCGGTGGGCGCCAGCGTGAGCAACACTGCGGAAAGGACGCCCACGAGGGGCCTGAGGGACGCTCGGAGGACCAGGGTGCGCACGGACACGGGTTTATGTCATTTCCCCGCGCCTGTCCGCCTTTTGTGCCCCGGAAGCGCGCCTCAGACGCCCAGGAACAGGCGCTTGCCGAAGTTCAGCGCCAGGTCCGCATCGAAGATCTTCTGCGCCGACGTCTCGATGTCGTACTCGACGCGGACGTACTCCACCGTGCGCGCGTCCGTGTCGCAGATGACGAAGCACGCCCGGTTTGTCATAGTCGCGCGGCTGGCCCACGCTGCCCACGGAGATGATGTACTTGTAGCCCCGGCGGATGCCGAACTTCTGGGCCACCACGTCGTTCACCTCACCATTGCCAATGGCGAAGGCGCGGCACAGGTGGCTGTGGCCGATGAACGTCACCTCCGGCAGCTCCGCCACGTAGGGCGTCAGCTCCCGGGCCTGCTCCAGCGCGAAGATGTACTCGTATGCCTTCGGGTCGATGGGCGAACCGTGGCAGAAGCCCACGTCGCCAATCCGGTACGTGTACGGGAGGCTGCGCAGCCAGGCCATGTTCTCGTCCGTGAGGACGTTGGCGGACCAGTCCAGCGCGTGCCGGGCGGCGTCGTAGTAGTACGAGTAGTCCATCCGCCCCGCCACCGCCGCGTCGTGATTGCCCAGGAGCGTCACCTCCGCCACCGAGCGCACCAGCTCACAACACGGGTTGGGCGACGCCCCGTAACCGACGATGTCCCCCAGCGAGACGAACCGGTCCACCTTCTGGTGCTCGGCGACGCGGAGCACCTCGGTGAGCGCCTCGATGTTGGAGTGGATGTCGGAGATGACGGCGATACGCATGCGGGGCCTCGGTCCGGTGGCGTGGGCTCAACCGGCCCAGCCGACCTTCACCTGGTTCTGCTGCTGCTGCGAAATCATCTGGCGAAGCCGTCCCAGGGTATCGCTGTCCAGGGACTCGAAACGCAACCCCATGCCCGCGGGAAGCGCTCGCTCCTCCGCCTCCCGAAGCCACACCACCGTGGCCTGGGCCTGGATGTCCTGGTGGCCCGCGGGAGACAGCTTCACCACCGTACGCGCCCCTCGTGCCAGGGGCGTGCTCGTGCGGAGGAACAGTCCTCCTTCGCTCAAATTCGAGATTCGCGCGTAGAGCGTGACGTTGTCACCCTCGCACCAGCACCGAAGCTGGGTGGGAATCCGCGTGGACTTTCGGTTTTCGCTCAACCCGGAACCTTCTTCCGTCACCCGAATCCACAGCCTAGGGACGGCCTGATTCCACAGTCAAGTTCAAGGGTGGTGGAGCGCCCCACCCTTACCCACGGCCTCATCGCTCCAGGGAGCCCAGGTCGTCGAAGTGGGTCAGCTTCCGGAACTCGGCGAAGCGGGCGTGAATCTCCGGCCGCGTCACCTCGCGCAGGCGCTCCAGGCTGAACTTCTCCACCGTGAAGGAGGCCATGACGCTGCCCATCACCATGGCGCGGCGCAGCAGCGCCTGGTCCAACACGCCACTGGAGGTGGCCAGGGCGCCCATGAAGCCGCCGGCGAAGGTGTCCCCCGCGCCGGTGGGGTCGAAGACCTCGGCCAGGGGGAAGGCGGGGCACGCGAAGATGTGCTCGGCCTCGAAGAGGAGCGCGCCGTACTCACCGCGCTTGATGACCACGCGCTGCGGGCCCATGGCCATGATGGCGCGAGCGGCCTTCACCACGTTGTGCTCGCCGGCCAGCTGACGGGCCTCCGCGTCGTTGACGAACAGGAGGTTGACGCGGGAGAGCGTCTTGAGTAGCGCGGCCCGGCTGCCCTTGATCCAGAAGTTCATGGTGTCGGCGGCCACCAGCTTCGGCGCCTTCACCTGGTCCAGCACCTGCGCCTGGAGCTCCGGGTGGATGTTGCCCAGGAAGACGTAGGGCGTATCCCGGTACGACTCCGGCAGCTTCGGGGAGAAGGCCTGGAAGACGTTGAGCTGGGTGTCCAGCGTCTGCGCCTCGTTCAGCTCGTAGCTGTAGCGGCCCTTCCAGCGGAAGGTGCGGCCCGTCTCCCGGGTGAGGCCCTCCAGGTCGATTCCCCGTCCGCGAAGGAAGTTGAGGTGCCCTTCGGGGAAGTCCTCGCCCACCACCGCCACGACACGCGCGGGGCTGAAGAACGAGGCCGACGTAGAGAAGTAGGTGGCCGAGCCCCCGAGGATGTCCTCCTTCTGGCCGAAGGGGGTTTCCACTGAGTCCAGGGCAACGGAGCCGACGACGAGCAGGGACATGCGAGCTTCCTGGGGGGAGATGCCGTGAACTCAGGCACGGCGCTCCCCTGGGCCCCGTGCCCGTGCCGGGTACGTCGTTTCCCGTTTTCCGTCAAGCACCGAGCGGTGGGTTCAGGGCGTCGGAATGCCTGTCAAGGTGAGGATGGCCTTCAGATCATCATCCGTGAAGAACAGGCCGCCGCCCACGAAGAAGTCGCGGCCCGCCACCAGGCGCCGCGTCGCCAGGTCCCGCTGCTGCGCGTTGAGCATGTCGTCCATGCCGGCGATCAAATAGAGGTGATCGAGGGGCTGGGCGCGCAGGCTGGCGCGCAGGCGGGGGTAGCGCAGCTCGTCGTCCGCGAAGTTGAAGGCGTCCACCTGGAACCGGAGCGCGTCGTTGAAGAAGTGCAGGTCGGCGCCCACGCCACCGGTGGATTCAATGAGGCCCACGCGCAGGGTGGTGAAATACCAGCGCTTGGCGAACTGCGCGCTGACCTTGAGGCTCTCCTTCGTCACCTTCCGCGTCTGAACGACGGGGTCGCCCTCGGACGGCGGGTTCGTCTGCAACACCTCCGTCGTCACGCTGCCGCGAGGGTCGTCCACCAGCTCCAGCAGGTAGTACTTGTCCGGCTTGGGGATGAGCCGCACGGAGAAGACGTTCTTCGAATTTCCCTGCGCGGCCAGGTAGGTGCTCTGGATGCCAATCTCCGCCTGGAGGTCGGTCAGGCGGGACGTGAAGCGCGACACGTCCTGCACCGTCTCGCGGAGCTCGCGGCCCACGGCCTCGTCGGCCAGCAGCACGCCGGCGGCGCCCTCCCCGTCCCTCACCTTGCGGGTGATCTCCTCCAGGTTGCCCAGCGTGCCGTCCAGCTTCTTGAGCGTCTCCTTGAGGCTGGCGACGGTCTCCTTCACGTCGCCTTCACCCGTGCCCACGATGTTCTTCACGCTGCCGAGCACCTGGCGCACGTCGCGGGTGATGAACTCGATGTTGTCGATGATGCGGGTGATTTCCGCCTGGTTGCCCTGGGTAATGCCGCGCACGTCCGCGGAGATGGCCTCGACGTTGCCGACGATGGTGTCCAGGCGGTCCGCGTTGCGCCGGACCGTGGAATCCACGGAGTCCGACAGCCGCACCAGGTTCTCCACGATGCGCTGGAGCGACCCCGCACCACGCTCACCGCCAAGCACTTCCCGCAGCGCCCCCGTCACCTCCTGGATGTCGGCGGTGATCTGCGACAGCGACTCGAAGACGGCCTCCATGCCCTGGGTATCGACGACGCGGCGGATCTGCCCACCCGACCCCAGGTGGGGGGCGCTCTCCGTGCCGGGGTTCAGGTCCAGCAGGTAGTCACCCAGCAACGATTCCGAGCGCTTGGTGACGACGGCGTCCTCGCGCAGGTCCACGTCGTTGCGAATCTTCAACCAGACCTTCGCCCGGGTCCCCTCGAGCGAGATGTCGTCGATTTCGCCCACCGGGATACCGGCGATCTGCACGCGCCCACGCACGGCGAGGCCGGACGCATCCCGGAAATAGGCCCACACCCTCGTGGATTCGCTGTCGCTCAAACCACCTTTGCGAGCGAACAGGACGAAGGTGACGAAAAAAGCCCCCGCCGCGATGACCAGCAGGCCCACACGAAAGGGCGTGACGAGCTTCTTCACCTGTTGTGACTCCGAGAGCGACCGGCCGGCGCGACTCTAACGTTTTGCATCCTGAGTGCCACATTTTCCTAGGGCCCCTCACCCTCCCGCCACTCCGAGCCCCGGTCAGTTCTTCCCGAACCAGGTCTCCAGGAACACCTTCACCGCGGGGTGATCCGCCTCGCGGAGCTGCTCCGGCGAACCGCTGGCCACGATGACGCCCTTGGAGAGGAAGGCAATCTGGTCCGCCACGTTGAAGGCGGAGGAGATGTCATGGCTGATGACCACGCTGGTGACGCCCAGTTCCTTCTGGGCGGCCAGGATCATCTCGTCCACGTAGTCCGTGGTGATGGGGTCCAGGCCGGTGGTCGGTTCGTCATAGAGCACCACCTTCGGGTCCATGACGATGGCCCGCGCCAGCCCCACCCGCTTGCGCATGCCGCCGGACAGGTCCGCGGGGAACCGGTCCTCGACGTCCTTCTTGAGCCCCATCAGATCCAACCGCGCGCGGACCTTCTGGCGGATGACGTCCTCCGGATCCTTCGTGTGCTCCCGCAGCGGGAAGGCTACGTTCTCGAAGACGGTCATCGAGTCGAACAGCGCGGCGGCCTGGAACACCATGCCGAACTTGTTGCGCACCTTCTGGAGCGACTCGACGCCCATGGGGACGATGTCCTCCCCGTCGATGATGACCTGGCCGCGGTCCGGCTTGAGCAGGCCAATCATGTGCTTCATCAGCACCGTCTTGCCGGAGCCTGATCCGCCCAGGATGACGCAGGTGCTGCCGGCCGGCACGGTGAGGTTGATGCCGGTGAGCACCTTGTGGTCGCCGAACGTCTTGTGCAGGTCGACCACCTGGATCATCGGCGTGCCGGACGCCGGAGCGCTGGAAGCCGGGGGCGACATCAGAAGAAGAGGATGCCCAGGATGAAGTCGAGGATGAAGATGGACAGGGCGCTGGCCACCATCGCCTCCGTGGTGGCCTGCCCCACGCCCTTGGCGCCGCCCGAGGCGTTGAAGCCCTTGAAGCAGCAGATGAGGGACACCGACAGGCCGAACACGGCGCCCTTGAGCAGGCCCTGGAAGATGTCCTCGGGCGCCAGCCACTGCTGCGTCCGGGAGAGGAAGGTTCCGGGGGAGATGCCCAGGCCCCCGACGGCTACCACGTAGGCCCCGCCCATGCCCATGGTGTTGAAGAGCATGGTGAGCGCCGGCACCATGAAGAGGCCGGCCAGCACCCGGGGAACCAGCAGGTACTGCACCGGGTTGACGGCCATGGTCTCTAGCGCGTCCACCTGCTCGGTGACGCGCATGGTGCCCAGCTCGGTGCACATGGCGGAACCTGCCCGCATGGTCACCATCAGCGCGGAGAACACGGCCGCCAGCTCGCGGGTGAGCGTCAGTGCCACCGTGGGGCCCACCAGGCTCTCCGCGTCGAAGAGCTGAAAGGCGGTGGACGTCTGCAGCGCGAAGACCATGCCGGTGAACGTGCCGGTGAGCGACACGATGAAGATGGACCCCACACCCACGAAGTCCAGTTGGGCGAAGAGGTTGACCAGCCGGAAGGGGCGCCGCACGCTCCAGCGGAACACGTCCAGCCCCATGGTGATGATGCCGCCCAGGGTGCTGACAATGTCGATGAGGCCCTGGCCAAAGCGCGTGACGGCCTGGGTGAAGGGCCCGGGCTCGCGTGCCGGCTTGCTGGGGGTCTGCGTGGTCATGCGTTCGGGGCTACTCTTTATGGCGGCCCGGTGGCCGGCACAAGGCCCGGGGAGGCAGGCGACGAAGACACTTCCTCCCTTGGAAGCGATGCCGTTATGTTCCGCGCCCCTTTACTCCCATGCCCGGCGGCGTCCCCTGCCGGGCAGAGAAACAGACGAACGAACATGGCAACTCATAAGGTCGGCGGCGAGGTGGATGCACTCTGTACCCGCTGCAAGCTCACCCTCGCGCACACCATCCTGGCGATGGTGGGAACGAAGATTGCTCGCGTGCGTTGCAACACGTGTGGCGGAGATCACGCATATCGCGCGGCTCCTGGCGCGACGGATCGCCCCGCGTCCAGCACCACCCGCACCGCGCGCTCGTCCTCCAGCAGCAGCTCAAGCGCGTCCAAGGCGGAGAAGGTCATCATCTCCTTCGAGGAGCAGCTCGCTGGAAAGGATGTCGCCAACGCGCCCCGCTACAGCCCGAAGGACACGTACAAGGTGGATCAGGTCATCCAGCATCCCACCTTCGGCACGGGTTACGTGTCGGCCGTTCGCGGCGACAAGGTGGACATCACCTTCCGCACCGACACCAAGACGCTGGTGCACGGCCGTGGTGGCGGCCCGGTGGAGAAGCCGGTCTTCAACCCGCCCAACCGGCAGGTGACCGGACCCGCGGACAAGCCCCTGCCCGTCGGTGACAGCGCCGAGCCGGCGCCCGCTGACGGCGCCGAGCCGCCCCCCGCGTCGGAGGATTGACCGGGGCCGCACATTCATCAGGAGGGGCACGGACGATGACACTGCGCGCGCTGCCCCTCCTGATGGTCCTCGCCATGCCGGTGGCGGGGTTGGCGGCCCCACCTGACGTCACCGTGTCCTGGTCGCCCGAGCGCATCGTGCTCGGCACCAATGCCCCGGTGACGTTGAAGGTCCAGGTCCCCGCCGGCACGGGAACCCTCCACGCCGCGGCATCCACGGGCACCTTCGATTCGAGCCGCGTGGAGCGTGGTGCTGTCCGCCTCTTCCAATGGCGGCCTCCCTCCGTTCGTTATCCACAGGTGGCCGTGCTCCTCTTCTGGACGGACGCGCCCTCTGCGGAAGAGCCGCCCCCAGTGACGGTGGTGCGGCTGCCGCTGGTGGGACTCACGGAGCTCGATGTCGCCACGGCGGCGGGCGCGCGCGTCGAGGTAGAGGTCGCGAATCGTCGCTTCGGCCCTGTTCGGGCGAACGCCCGGGGACAGGCTCGCGTGCCTGTCGAAGTCCCTCCTGGCGTCCGGCAGGCGCGAGTGCTGGCCACGCGAGGGACGCTTCGCACCGACGCAGCCGTTCCACTGGACCCGCCGCCGGACTCGCCGCTGGCCGCGGCACTCACGCCGCCTTCCCTGCCCTCGGTGGAGGGAGGCTGGCTACTGATGGCGGGCGAAGCGCCCCTGCGCGCCAGTGACGTCGACGTGGTGGCGCAAGGCGCGGCGGTCGCTCCTCCCGATGAGGACATGCCGACGTCAGCGGTGGTGGCCCCGACCTCCGATGCCCTGCGGACGACGGAGCCTCTGTCTGATGCGGCGACGCGGACGGCCCCCGCGAGAAGCGGCTCCGCTCCGCCAGCACAGGAGATTCCGACGGAAGATGCGCCCCACTCGGCCGACGTCGGAGCCAATGCCCAGGACGTGCTGCGTGTTCGCGTCGTTCCAGCTTCCGGAGCCAAGCGGGTGAAGGTGCGCGTCCGCCACCGGGACCAGCCGCACGCATCACACACCGAGGCCGGCGTCACCGTGCTGTCCACGTCCGCCACCGCGCGCCCATCCGAGGCGGTCGACACCTGGCGGAGTTCGTTCTTCCTGCTCGCGGGAGGTGTGATCGCGAGTAGCGCCAACACCGGTCCATCGGGCGGTGTGGGCGTCTCGGTCCTCACGCCTTGGTGGAGGCACCGCATCGCGGCGGAGCTGGAAGTCGGAGCCCGCACCGCCATGTACGGTGGCCCGGTCGAGGCGCTCGGAGCGGTCCGCTCGCAGGTGCTGGCCTTGCCCCTGCTGCTCTCCGTTCGCGCGGAGCTCTTCCGCCGCGGCGCGTTCTCGCTCCACGGCCGGGCAGGCGCCGGTCCCGTCCCCTTCCACCACTACCTCTCCAGCGAATTCCAAGGCGAAGTGAAAGAGAGCAGGGTCTCCGGCATGGGCTTCGTCTCCCTACAAGCGGCCCACCGCTTCGGCCGCTGGAGCGCGTTGGCGGAGGCGCGAGGCGCCTGGGCGCCGGTGCACACGCCCTGGCTGGACAGTCAGCTCGGCGGGCTCGCGATGTACCTGGGCATGAGGTTCGAACCGTGAACCGGCCCTGGGCTTCAAAGTGAAGTGACGGACGCCCGCAGCAACTCACGGGCACGGGCCATGTCCTCAGGCACGGGCGCCTCCACGGCGCGTGCCTCGACACCTGCCAGGGCAGGCCACTCCACACGCGCGGCATGAAGCGGCGTGCGTGACAGCACCACCGAGTCCCCTTCCCCGCCCAGGTCCTTCTCCGTCAGCGGGGCCTCGCGGCCGTACTGATGGTCCACCAGCAGCGGGTGCCCCAGGGACAGCAGGTGCACGCGAATCTGGTGCGTCCGCCCCGTGAGAGGCTCGGCCTCCACCAGGGACGCACGCTCGAAGGTCTCCACGGGCCGCACGCGGGTGCGCGAGGCCTTGGCGTCCGTATCCCCAGGCCGAGCCACGCGCATGCGTCCCTTCCTGCCCGCCACCAGGGGCGCATCCACCATTTGCGGCGCTTCGACCCGGCCTTCCACCAGCGCCACGTAGCGCTTGCGCACCTTCCCCGTCTCGAAGGCACCCGACAGGGCCCGGTGCACCGCGGCGTCCAGAGCGAACACGAGGGCCCCCGAGGTGTCCCGATCCAACCGGTGCACCACGAAGATTTTCTGGCGCCGCTGCGTCTCCAGCAACTCCCGCAGCGAGGGGCCGCCTTCGCGCCCGGGAATGACGAGCATCCCGGGCGGCTTGTCCACCACGAGCACGCCGCCGCCCTCGAAGAGGATGCGGACGTCTGTCACTCGTACTCCGACGCCGGCACCACGGTGATGGGACCCAGGCCCTTGAGCTGCTTCTTCACCGCGTCCGCCTTGCCCAGCACCACCACGGCGGGCGCCTGCGCGAAGCAGTATTTCTTCGCGGCGGCCACGACTTGCTTCGGCGTCACCGCGCGCAGCCGGTCCCGGAACCGCTCCACCCAGTCATCCCCCAGCCCGTGCAGGCGGGCCTCGGCGATGCTTCCGGCAATGGACTCGTTCGTCTCCGTCCGCAGCGGGTACAGGCCGGCGAGGTAGGCCTGGGCATCCGCCAGCTCGCGGGGCTTGAGCCCCTTCTCCCGGACGCCGCCAATCTCCGCCAGCGCCACGTCGATGATTTCGCGCGTGGACTCCGTCTTCGTGAAGGTGGACAGCGCGAAGACGCCGGCCGCGTTCATCGAGTCGAACCACGAGCTGACGCCGTACGTGAGGCCGCGGTTGACGCGAATCTCGTTCATCAGGCGCGAGGTGAATCCACCGCCCAGGGCGATGTTCATCGCCGTGGCCGGGAAATAGTCCTCGTGGCCCATGCGCATGCCGGGGCCGCCCAGCCGAACCTGCGACTGCGTCTGGTCCGGCTTGTCCACGATGATGACCCGCCCACCCAGGGCAATGCGCTCCGGCGCGGGAATGGCCACGGGCGCATCCGGTCCTCCCGTCCAATCAGCGAAGGCGTCTTCCGCCGCGGCAGCCACACGCTGCGGATCCACCGCGCCCACCACGATGAGCATGGACACCTTGGGGCCCATGCGCTCCTGGTGGAAGCGCACCACGTCATCGCGCGTGAAGGTCTTCACGCTCTTCGACGAACCGCCCACGTCGTGGCCGTAGGGGTGGTTGCCCCAGAGCGCGCGGACCATGGCGCGGTCGGCGATGATGGACGGGTCGTCCAGGTCATTGGCGAACTGCGCCAGCTCGCGCTCGCGCGCATCGTCCACTTCGGACTGCGGGAACGTGGGCTCGCGCACCAACTGGCCCAGGATGTCGAGCATCTGTACGAAGTGCTCGGACGGTGTGGTGAGGGCCACCGACAGCGTGTCTTCACTCACACCCACGCCCAGGCTGGCACCGACGAACTCCACCGCTTCGTCGATGGCCTGCGCGTTCAGCAGGCGGGTGCCCCGGCGCAGCAACCGGGCGGTGAAGTCCGCCAGGCCGTGCTTGCCATCCGGGTCGGTGGCGCTGCCCGCGCGAATCACCAGCCGCACGGACACCATGGGCAGGGGCCCGCGCTCGGCGGCGATGACCTTCAGGCCACTGGACGTGGTGCTTTCGTGCAACGTGGGAAGCGTGAGGGCGCTCGTCGTGGCGCGGGGCGCGCCGCGCTTCGGCGAAGCCTTGCGAGCGACGGGGGCCTTGCCGCCGGCGCGCTTCGCCGGACGTGCGGGGGACTTTCGGGAGGGGCTCTTGCGAGAAGCCATATCGGAAGGTTTCCTTGTACGGACCGGGCTCAGGCTTCGGTGGGCGCGGGAACCAGCGTCACCACGGAGCGGTGCTCGGGCGCGAAGTACTTCGCGGCCACGGCCTTGACCTGGTCGTTGGTAATGGAGGTGTAGGTGGAGGGCAGCGTCAGCAACCGGCGCCAGTCACCGAGCAGCGCCTCGTAGTGGCCCAGGGCATGCGCCCGGCCGCTGTTCGTGGCCAGCTCGCGCAGGTGGTCCGAGCGCAGGTTGTTCTGCGCCTTCTGCAGCTCGCGCTCGGTGATGCCCTCTCGCGCGATCTTCTCCAGTTCGGCGTACAGCGCGGCCTCCACCTTCTTCGGGTCGGAGTCCGGCTTCAGGGCCAGGTAGAAGAGGATGGTGCCCGGGTCGATGCGCCAGCTCCAGTCGAGCATCAGCGACACGGCCAGCTTCTGCTCGTACACCAGCGAGCGGATCAGCCGGCTCCCCTCCCCCTTCGTCAGCACGTACTGGATGACGTCCAGCACGAAGGTGTCGTCATCGCGCGAGGCCGGCCCCCGGAAGCCCAGCATCAGCGCGGGGGACTGCGCGGGGTGGCGGACCTCGGCGCGGCGCTCGCCCTTCTGCTCGGGCTCGGAGTTGAGCACCGCCGCGGGCGCGGGGCCCTTGGGGATGCTCCCGTAGTACTTGCGCACCAGCGCCAGCGTCTTCTTCGGGTCGATGGCCCCGACGATGTAGAGCACCGCGTTGTTGGGCGCGTAGTAGGTGCGGAAGTAGTCCTGGCAGTCCTCGCGGCGGATGGCCTCGATGTCCGCCATCCATCCAATGACAGGCCAGCGGTAGGGATGCGCCTTGTAGACGAGCGTGCCCAGCTCCTCGTCCATGAGGCCGAAGATGTCGTTGTCCACGCGGACGCGGCGCTCTTCCTTCACCACCTCGCGCTCGCTGGTGAGCGTCTGCTGGGAGATGCGCAGCGAGCGCATCCGGTCCGACTCCAGGTCCAGCACCGTCTCCAGCGCGTCGGCGGAGAAGTCGTCGTAGTACACCGTCAAGTCCGTGGACGTGTACGCGTTCGAGCGGCCGCCGTTGGACTCCAGCGTCTTGTCGAACATCTTGGGGCCGTACTTCTTCGCCCCGTTGAACATCATGTGCTCGAACAGGTGGCTGATGCCGGTGATGCCGGGCCGCTCGTTGCGGCTGCCGACCTGGAACACGGTGTAGAGACTGACGACAGGAGCCTGGTGGTTGGCGAGCAACCGCACCTGGAGGCCGTTGGGAAGCGTGGCCTCGTGGACGTCGAACAGGGACTCGAGTGCGGGGTCCGCCACGCGAGTGGGTACTTTGCTCGGGGAAGCCTTGGACATAGGACCCCGAACCTAACCAGAGCGTGGCTATAGATCCACGACACCCGCACGCAGGGCCATCACCACGGCCTCCACGTGAGAGTTGACGCCCATCTTCCGGTAGATATGCGACAGGTGCGTGCGCACCGTCCGCCGCTCCAGCGTCATCACGTGCCCCACCTCGGCGTTGGACAGGCCCTTGGCCACGTAGCGCAGCACCTCGAACTCCAGCGGCGTGAGCGCCCAGGGGTTCTCCAGCTTCTTCTCCGCCTGGGTGGACTTCGCCTGAACGGACTGGAAGTAGTTCCAGAAGCGCTTGGCGATGATGGGCTCCAAGACTGTCCCGCCCTCCATCACCTCCTGGATGCCGGAGCGGATCTTCTCCGGCCCCACCCGCTTCACCAGGTAGCCGGAGGCCCCGGCCTGGATGGCCTCGTAGACCTTCGTCTCGTCATCGAAGGACGTGAGGATGAGGATCTCCACCTCCGGGGCGCGGCGCTTCACCCGCTGGGTCACCTGGATGCCGTTGATGCCGGGCAACTCCAGGTCCAGGAGGACGAGCTGGGGGCGGAGCTGGACGATGTCCTCCACCGCGGCCTCCCCTTCCTGGGAGGTGCCTACCACCTCCAGTTCGGGGAAGGTGGCCAGCACCTTCACCAGGTTCTTGAGGAGCTGGGGTTGATCCTCGACGACGAAGATGCGGGTCGGGTCCATGGTCACCGCCTCGGAGACGTGAACGAGTCCACCAGGACCTTGAGGTGCTGCCCCCGCGTGATGCGCAGGTCCAGCTCCTTGGGCTCACCGGTGGCGACGGACACCAGCTTGATGCGCCGGGTGCCCACCTTGACGGGGTATCGGTTGAGGGGCGTACGGCGGCTCAGCCGCTCGCCGTCGACGTAGACGGTCGCCGGCACATTGGTGGTGATGGTGAGATACGCGCGCTGAGACTTCGGGGGAGGCTTCGGCTCGGGGGCCGCGTCCTCCTCGCCCCCTCGCGACGCGGCTTCTGGAGCGGGCGGCGGCGGACGCACTGGCACCGGCACCGGCGGCGCGATGGGCATGGCGGGCGGTGGGCCCACGGGGGCGGCCTCGGCCTTCGCCTCCCGCGGGGCCTCCTCCGGCGCGGGTGCGGAATCCCCCCCGAGCTGCCATGCAGCCACCAGGAAGGTGACCAACCCCACCCCGGCGATGGCCGCCGCGATGCCCAACCGGCGTCCATACCGGTGCTGGGCCACGGACAACCGCTGCTCCGCGCTCACCAGGCGCCGGTGCACGTCGGACGTCGAAGGCAACGCCGGATCGGACGGCGGCATCGCGATGTCGTCACGCGCTCGCGCCGAGGCCGGCTGCACCGCGGGCAACACGTCCGGAATCGTCTTGGGCCCCTTGGCCTCCATGGGGGCGCGGCGGATCCGAGCGCCGCGGCGACCTGGCGCGGAGACGGAGATCGAGCCCTCGTCATCCGCGGCCGGCTCGGGCGCGGAGAAGTCCTCCACGACCTTGAGGCGCGGATTTCGCCCGATGCGGGTGTGGCCGCTCCCTCCCCCCACCGACGACGGCTGGCGGCGAGGCTTCGGCGGAGCGGCGCCCGGCGGCGCTTCCCACCCCTGCTCCAGCGGTCCGGCGGGAGCGGGCCCGGTGTCCTCCCCCGGCGCGGAGGTGGAGTCGGAGGCGGACGCGCGCGAGGGTGCCCGCACCCGCGTGGCCGCGTCCGCCACGTCCCGCTCGTACAGCTCCGGGCGGTACTCCTCGAACGCGGGCTCGGAGGCCTGCTGCGTCTCCGCGTTGGCCTCGTCCTCGGTCAGCGCGCGGCTGTATGGGGCTCGCTGAACCACGGACTTCTCGAGCTCCTCCGCGCGCAGGTCGTCCATCTCCGCGCCGGAGATGGGCTCCAGCGTGAAGGGCTCCTTGAACGGCGGAGGCCCCGAGCTGACGAGGCTCATCTCGTTGGGGAACAGCTCCCGCACGAAGCGGCGAACGTCGTCCGCCGAGGGCATGCCGCCGCTGGCCGCGAGCTGATTGCGAAGCGACGTGGCGAACTCGCCACAGGAGCGGAAGCGGCGCTGGGGCGTGGGCTCCAGTGCGCGGAGGATGAGCGGGTCCAGCCGTGAATTGATGCGCCGGTCCACGCGGCTGGGCGGCGGCAACGCCTCACTGCGCCGCGTGGACACCCCGCCGCTGCCGGGCACCACGGGCTCACGCTGGGTGAGCAGCTCGTAGGCGATGGCGCCGAGCGAGTAGATGTCCGACTGCGCGGAGTGCGGCTCGCCCCGCGTGACTTCCGGCGCGCGGTACGTGCCGCGGCCCCGGTGGCCAAACGACTTGCGCAGTTGGGGCACGGCCATGAGGGCGCGCAGCGCGCCGAAGTCGCACACCGCGGGCAGGCCGTCATGCGACAGCACCACGTTGCCCGGGGTGATGGCGCCGTGCACCACGCCCGCCTCGTGCGCCTGATGCAGGGCCTCCAGGAGCTGGATGATGATGTGGAGCGCCACGGTGGGCGGCAGCACCACGTCCTTGGAGTGCAGGCGCTGGAGCGCGGTGCCCAGGGTGAAGCCGTCCACGTCCTCGCGGACCACGGCCAGGCGCTGGCGGATGACGCCCAGGTCCACGACGTGGAGGATGCCCGGGTGCCGCACGGGCTGGAGCAGCCGCGTCGTCTCCGCCAGGTCATGGGCGTAGGCCGGATCGGACGTCCTGGGGTGGAAGAGCTTCACCACCACGGGGATGCCGGGAAGCTCGAGGCCTTGATACAGCTCGGCCAGCTCCCCGCCTTCCACCTTGCCCGTCAGCCGGTACGTGGCAGTCATCGCTTCTTTCGCGCCGGACGTCGCCGTGTGACGGCGGAAAAGACGAAACCACACCACACGCACGACTCACCGCGGCGGCCACGCGGCAGCTCCAGCGTGCACCCCGGGCAGCGGGGCCGGGCCCGGCCCGGGCGCTCGGCCGCACGCTGGGCGGTTCTTCGCGCGGCGGGCTCGATGGCGGCGACTTTCAGACGCAACCGGGCCTCCAGGCGGCGAACCCGATCTTCGAGCGCGGCGATCCGGGCGGACAGGCGAGCTTGAACCGCCTCGGGGGCCTCCGAGGGCTGTCGTCGGGTGGGCGAGCGCATCGCAGACCCCGAAGCGTGCCATGCCGGCTCCAAACCCCGCAAGGCAAGAGCAGAGCCACCCACACGCGTGTTATGTGTCTGAGTCCCTTGGCACCATCACTTTCCCCGTTCCGTCCCATCCCGGGTGGGCCCACGCCGGACCCGCTTCACGGGAGCTTCCGTTCTCCCCTCAATCGAGCCCGCGCCGAGGACGCCGCGCTGCGAGCCGATGGACTGCTCGCCGACGAGGAACTCACGCAGTTGCTCACGTCGCCCCGCGAGCGCCGGGTGGTGGTGCAGCGGGCGCGGGACATCTTCGTCAACCGCAACCTGCGCATGGCCAGTGTCGAACTGTTCGGCTTCGACATGGATTACACGTTGGCCATCTATCACATGCGCCGGCTGGAGCAGCTGTCGTTCGACATGACGCTGGCGAAGCTGGTGAGCGAGTACGGCTATCCGCCGGTGGTGGGCGGGCTGCTGTACGACCACCACTTCGTGATGCGCGGGCTGGCGGTGGACCGCGTCAACGGCAACATCCTGAAGATGGACCGCTTCGGCCATGTGGGCCGCGCGTACCACGGGCTGCGCCCGCTGAAGCGCGAGGTCTCGCGTGAGCTGTACCGGAACAAGCGCGTGCGGCTGCGCAACCCGCAGTTCGCGTGGAACGACACGTTGTTCGCGCTGCCGGAGACGTGCCTGTTCGCGGGCATCATCGAGCTGCTGGAGTCGCTGGGCCACACGGTGGACTACGGCAAGCTCTACGACGACATCCGGGAGGCCATCGACACGGTGCACCGGGACAACTCGCTCAAGCGCGAGGTGCGCAAGGACCTGGCGCGCTACGTGTTCCTGGACCCGGAGCTGGGACCGGCGTTGCACAAGCTGCGCTCGGGCGGGAAGCGGCTGTTCCTGCTGACGAACTCCGCGTGGGACTACACGGACGCGGTGATGAAGTACCTCCTGGACGGGCAGCTCGCGGAGTACCCGAGCTGGAGGAACTACTTCGACGTGGTGGTGACGTCGGCGGGCAAGCCGGGCTTCTTCACCGACTCGCACCCCTTCCTGGAGCTGGATGCCTCCACGGAGGAAGGCCGCGTGGTGGGCGAGGCCACGTCGCTGGAGCGCGGCAAGGTGTACTCGGGCGGCAACCTGGCGCGCTTCGAGGAGCTGACGGGCTACCGGGGCGAGAACATCCTGTACGTGGGCGACCACATCTACGGCGACATCCTGAAGTCGAAGAAGTCGTCGCTGTGGCGCACGTGCATGGTGGTCCAGGAGATTGAGGACGAAATCACGTACACGGCGACGCGGCAGGAGGAGATTGGAACGCTGTCGCAGGTGGAGGTGCTCCGAGAGCGCCTGGACGACGAGGTGAACCACCACAAGACGCTGCTCAACATCCTGGATCGGCGACTGGAGCGAGAACAGCTGACACCGGACGAGCGGCTGGGCGTGGAGGAGCTCCGCAAGCAGACGAAGGCGGAGCTGGACCGGATGCGGCGGGCCTTGAAAGAGGCCAACGAGGTCGCGGACACGCTCGAGCAGGACGTGGAGGAAGGCTTCAATCCGTACTGGGGGCTGCTCTTCAAGGAAGGCAACGAGAACAGCCGCTTTGGCTACCAGGTGGAGCAGTACGCCTGTCTGTACACGAGCCGGGTGTCGAACTTCCTGCACCATTCGCCCATGCAGTACTACCGCTCACCGCGGGACAAGATGGCCCACGAGCAGGCCGGAGCCCTGTCCGCCCGGCTGTCCCCGATGGGCAGCGAAGGCCCCCCGAAGGGCGCCGGGAACGAGTAGGCCTCAGACGACGTGTCAGACCCTCCCGTAGGATGGGAACCTGTCAGGTAGTCACCCCTGGAGGTCGGGTGCTACCTTGAGGACTTCACAGGTTCCATTCACGGCGAGGTGTGGGCATGAGCAGGGGCAAGAATCGGAAACCAGCGACCTACGAGGACATCGAGCAGCTTCCGGTCGGCTGGGTCGGAGAAATCGTCGACGACTCGCTGTACGCCTCGCCCAGGCCCGCCTACGGGCACCTGCGCGCTGCCGCCCGGCTGACGAGCCTCCTCGCGCATCCCTTCGAACTCTCACGTGAGGGTCCTGGTAGCTGGTGGTTCCTGGTTGAACCCGAACTCCACTTCGCTCGCGATGTGGTGGTGCCCGACGTGGCCGGATGGCGCAGCGAGAGGCTGCCAGAGCCCCCAGACCCCGAGCTGCCCTGGATCAGCACTGCGCCAGACTGGCTGTGCGAAGTCCTGTCCCCCTCCACGCGAAGCCTGGACCGGGTCCGAAAGATGCCGCTGTATTTCCGTGAAGGCGTGGCGAACATGTGGATCATCGATCCCGTTCGCCAGTCCCTGGAGGTCTACCGGCGTGGGACCACGAGCTGGGTCCGGAGCCAGTTGTTCACGGGGAACGTCACCGTGAACGCGGAGCCGTTCGAGGTCCTCCCCTTGGACCTGGGCTTGTTGTGGACGCCGCGAATGGGAGGCACCGTGCAGCCGTGATAGCGGCCCTCACGGCTCGACGGAGGGCCCCACGCGGCCCCAGATGACGTCGGTGAAGCGCGAGCCGGGCTCGTCCTCCAGACCCAGCTTGCGAAGGTCGTCGGTGTACTTCGCGCCCTTCACCACCACCCACCGCCGCGCCACGCGCCGGGCTTCCTCCAGCGTCTCCTGCGTCAGGGGCGCGTGTTCCGCGAAGCGGCGCAGCATGTCGAACGCCGGCTGTGACTTGCGCGGCTTCGCGAACATCGGATCGAAGAAGACAACGTCGAACGCGCGCGACGGCAACGTCTTCAGGTACTCGCGAGCATCCGCATGCACCACTTCAATGAGCCCTGAGTCCTCGCCCAGCGCATAGCGCCGCAGCCCCTCCCCCGCCACCGCCCCCAGCGC
>NZ_SRLV01000121.1:0-20382 GCF_006518205.1 Myxococcus sp. CA005
CCCGAACGACGGCCTGGCCCGGGCCCGTCGCGCCGCGGGACTGGCCGCCCTGGAGGACCGCGACTACGACGCGGCCGTCTCCGACTTCACGGAGGCGCTGCGGCTGCGCAAGGACGACCAGGGCGACCTCGTGGAACTGCTGCGCATCGCGGCCGAATTGCGAACGCGCGAGCAGGCGCGTCAGCAAGGCGAGCAGGCCCGCGCCCAACGCGAGCCCACGCCGGCTCCCGCCCGCTCCGTCCAGCGCACGCGTCCGGCGCGCGGTACAGCCCGGGCCCAGCCTCGCCAGGAGTCCCCTTCCGCGGACGAGGCACGCGGCGGGTTGCTGCTGGTGACGTCCACGCCCCCCGGGCTGATGGTGCGGGTGGACGGCAAGCCCATGGACCTCACGCCGGCGCGGCTGCCGCTGCGCGCGGGGACGTACCGCGTGGCGCTCGCGCAGGGTGAGCGCACGCTGGCCGAGGAGACGGTGGCGTTGGGCGAGGACGACGTGCGCTCCCTCAACCGCGACCTCACCGCCGAGCTCGCTCCCGCGCCAAGGCCCGCCGCGACCGCACCGGCCTCCGTGGAGGCGCCGCCTCCCGCCGCCGCGCCCGCGGCCACCAGCCCCGCTGCCACCGCGACGCGCGCCGAATCGCCTCCCACCGCCGAGCCGTCCGTGGCCCCCGCCGCCCCCACGGCGACGGGCAAGGGCCGCCTGGATGTGACGTCTCCCGGCCTCTACGGCGAGGTGTGGATCAACAACCGGCCGTATGGCTTCCCGCCGCTCGTCGCCCAGGGACTTCCCGCGGGGCCCGCGCGCCTGGAGGTCCGCGTCAATGGCGTGGTGAAGCGGAAGCTGACCGTCGACGTCGTGGCGGACCAGAGCACCGCCGTCCGCATCCGCTGACCTGAAGGCCGTTCGCGCGGCGAGCCGCGCTCCCTTTCCGCATCGAGGTCGATATGCGCCGCTGCCGTAGGTGGTCCGAACCTTCAATCGGAGCCCTGCTCCTCCTGTGCGCCAGTCCCGCGCTCGCCCAGGACACCGACGCGGGGAACCTGGGTGACGAGGAGCCCGAGGTTCACAGCCAGGTGGCCTCCTTCGCCGTCACCCGGCTCCAGGAGTCCCCCGCCGTCGTCACGGCGATGAACGCGGAGGAGATTCGCAACTCCGGCGCCCGCGACTTGATGGACCTGCTGCTGCAGATTCCGGGCTTCTTCTTCGGCGTGGACACCCAGGGCGCGGTCGGCCCCGGATTCCGCGGCCTGTGGGGCTACGAGGGCAAGGTGCTGCTCGTCGTGGACGGCAAGGAGATGAACGAGCAGCTCTACTCCACGATGCAGTTGGGCAACGAGTTCCCCATCGAGCTCATCGAACGCATCGAAGTGGTGCGCGGCCCCGGCTCCGTCATCTACGGCGGCAACGCGGAGCTCGCCGTCATCAACGTCGTCACGCGCGGCGTCCAGGGCAGCACGGACCTGATGGTGTCCGGCATGTACGGACAGATGGGCAGCGTGAACGGCCGGCGGGGGCTCACCGTCTCCGGCCGCAAGGTCTTCGAGTCCGCGCCGGGCCTGAGCATCTTCGCGTCCGCCGGACTGTCGCAGGCCCAGCGCAGCAACGGCGTCTTCCAGGACTTCTTCGGCAACTCCGCGCAACTGGGTGGCAACTCGCGGCTGGACCCGACGATGGTGCAGGCGGGCGTGGGCTACAAGGACTTGCAGCTCAGCGTGCTGTACCAGCGCTATGGCACCTCCGCCATCGTCGCCTTCGACGAGGTGTTGGAAGCGCCCGCACCCACCAACTTTGAGTCCCTCCACGCGGAGCTGAGCGACAGGTTCCGCCCGGACGAGCGGGTGGAAATCATCCCCCGCCTCAACCTCACCTTCTCCAAGCCCTTCAGTGACTCGGACCAGGATTCGCCCTTCTTCTACGACAAGCAGGTGCTGCGCCTGCGAGGGCGGACGCTGGCGCGCTGGGCGGCGCTGGACTGGCTGCAGCTCACCGGCGGCGTGGATGTGACGTCCGACCAGGGGTGGGTCAACGGCCCGGTGGGCGTGGGCCTCCAGACGGGCTTCGGCCCCGAGGAGGCCGACAGCGTCTCCTACGTGAACCTGGCGGGCTTCGTGGAGGCCTTCTCCGTCAATCCGTTCGTCAACGTGGTGGCTGGCGCGCGCGTGGAGAACCACAGCGCCTTCGGCGAGTCCTTCGTGCCGCGGCTGGTGCTGCTGCGCAGCGTCGGGCCGTTCAGCGGCAAGGCCCTGTTCAGCCGCGCCTTCCGCGCGCCGAGCATCGAGAACATCAGCCTGGGCGCCGACGTCCGGCCCGAGCGCACCACCGTGCTCGAGTTGGAGGGCACGCTGCGCATGGGAGAAGGCCACGCACTGAGCGCCAACGCCTTCGACATGGGCGTGGCGGACCCCATCATCTATTCATACGACGCGGTGACGAACACGGAGGCCTACCGGAACCTCGGACGCCTGGGCAGCCGCGGCGTCGAGCTGGACTACCACGTGCGCGGAAGCTGGGGCCGCGCCGCCCTCAACTATTCGTTCTACACGCCGTCAGGCCGCAATGACGTGGAGGACTACCAGGTCCCCGGACAGCCCAACGCCTTCACGGGCATGCCCACTCACAAGGCCGCGCTCACCGGCAGCATCAAGGTCCTGCCCTGGCTCACCGTCAGCCCCACCGCCGTCCTCGTGGGCAAGCGCTACGCCGTGGATGTGCCGGATGACGAGGGCAACGCGGCGGTGGAGGAGCTCCCCACGCAGTTGCTGCTCAACCTCTTCGTGCGCGCGCAGGACGTGGGCACGCGCGGGCTGGAGATTGGCGCGGGCGTCTACAACCTGACCGGCACGAACTTCCGCATCGCCCAGCCCTACAACGGCGGCCACGCGCCCATGCCTGTCTTCTCCCGCGAGTTCATGGTGCGCATCAGCTACCTGCTGGACCCTGTCAGCGACGAATAGCAGCACGTCCAAACCTGACGTCCGCCACGGCCCACCTTCCCTCCGGAGGGTGGTCCGTCTGCCTTTGCAGCAATGCGTCACAGGGAATGAACTGCCACAGACTTGCAATCACCGGATTCTCGCTGGTACTTTCTTCGCCATTCGAAATAACTCGCGTTCGTTCGCGGCTGCTCCACGCCTTTCCGACGCGCCGCCCCAGTAAACGACGACTCTCGAAGCACCCTTGTTTCTTCGCAGTGGGAATGAAGTCTTCCAGCCGTGGAGGGCAGCGCATGCAACCGAACAAGCGTTTCGCGTGGGCGTGGGTGGCGGCGGGCGTTTTCGCGGTGTCTGGTCTGGTGGCGGGATGTGACCCTGAAGAGGACCCCACGCCAACGCCTGACGCAGGACAGCAGCACCCCGATTCAGGCACGCGGCCTGACGCCGGCACGCAGCCGGACTCGGGCACACAGCCCGACTCGGGCACGCAGACTGACGCCGGCACGGAGCCGGACGCGGGCACCGAGCCCGAGGAAGACGCCGGCACCGAGGAAGACGCCGGCACCGTCCCCACGCTGCCCCTGGCCGTGGACGGCACCTGGATTCCCAGTGGCTACATGGGCGACGGCTCGCGGGGCGGCGTCACCTACGACGGCACCGAGTGTCTGCCTGGGCGGGCGGGTTCGCAGCGGGGCGCCTGCCACAAGTTCACCTGGACGCCTGGCAGCGACGGTTGGGCGGGCGTGTACTGGCAGTACCCGGAAGGCAACTGGGGAGACGAGCCCGGCTTCCGCGTCCCGGACGGCGCCAACACCGTGTCCTTCTACGCCTGGGGCACGGAGGGCGGCGAAATCGTCTCCTTCATGGTGGGAATGAACGCCGCCGACGGTTTCGAGGTGAAAGAAGCGAACGTGGCGCTCACCACCACCCCGACCCAGTACACAATCGACATCAGCCGCGTCCGGTATGGACAGGTGGTGGGTGGCTTCGGATGGACCGCCGATGGAAGGACGACTCCGCTCGTCTTCTTCATCGACGACATCCACTGGCACTGACACCCACCCCATCCTCGCGGCGGAACGGAGCGAGAGGACGATGCGAGTGGGAACGGCGGTGACGACGGTCGATGCGGCGGGCATGCGCGCGCAGAACAGCAGCCTGCTGCTCAACATGATCTGGCGCGAGCGTCAGATTTCCCGGGCGGAGATCGCCCGGCGGACGGAGCTCAGTCCGTCGACCGTCTCCGCCATCGTGGCGGACCTGGAGCGCTCCGGCCTGGTGCGCAGCATTGGCGCCGGGGTGTCCCGGGGCGGCCGTCGCCCCACCCTCATCGGCTTCTGCGATGACGCGTTCAGCCTCATCGGCGTGGAGATGGGTGCCACCCACGTGACGGCCGCGCTCACCGACCTGCGCGGCCGGGTGCGCGCGTACCGGCACGCCAGCCATGCAGTCCGTGAGGACCCCAAGGGCACGCTCCAGAAGGTGCGCGAGCTGGTCCAGGAGGTCCTGGACGCCGAACGCGTACCGCGCCGCTCCGTGGCGGGCATGGGCATCGCCGTGCCCAGCCCTGTCCACCCGTCCGCGCCCGGAAAGCTGTCCCCGCTGCTGGTGCCGGCCTGGCGCGACTACGACGTGCAGGAGTCACTGCGGAGCGCGTTCGGCCTGCCAGTGTTCGTGGACAACGACGCGAACCTGGGCGCGCTGTCGGAGTGCTACTGGGGCGCGGGCGTCAACGGCGAGGACCTGGCGTACATCAAGCTGGCCACGGGCATCGGCTCCGGCCACATCATCCACGGCGACGTCTACCGTGGCGCGGGCGGCACCGCGGGCGAAATCAGCCACATGGCGGTGGACTCCTCCGGACCGCAGTGCGTGTGCGGCCTGCGCGGCTGCCTCGTCACGCTCATCGGGTCCGCGGCCCTGCTGGAACGGGCGCGGGAGCTGATGGGCCGCAAGGACAAGCGCGCCCTCACGGTGCGCGAGCTGGTGGAAGGCGCGCGGGCGGGTGAGCCCGCCGCACGTCAGGTCATCGACGGGCTCGGGCACTACCTGGGCATCGCCGTGGCCGGTCTGCTGAACCTGCTCAACCCCGCCATTGTCGTGCTCGGCGGCGAAATCTCGTCGGTGGGAGACCTGCTGCTGGACCCGCTCCGCGCGTCGGTGCGCAAGCGGGCGCTGTCCACCTCCATGGCGGAGACGCGCATCGTCACCTCCGCGCTGGGAGACCGCGCCATCGCCGTGGGCGCGGCCACCCTGGTGCTCCAGGCGGCGCTGCGTGACCGAACCCTCTTCCCTCTCCAACACATAGGCAAACCTGCATGACGCTCCCGCGCCTCCTCCCCATGGCCGTGGCCCTCACGGGCCTCGCCTGTGACCCGGCCGCCAACCGGGTGAACCGCCCTGGCACCCCGCCACCCCACACCAACCCGCAGCCCAGCACGGACTGGGAGCTGGTGTGGCAGGACGAGTTCGATGGACCGGAGGGGACGCCGCCCTCACCCGAGCGGTGGGTGCACGACGTGGGGGGGCACGGCTGGGGGAACGAGCAGCAGGAGTTCAACACCGACCGGACCGAGAACACCGCGCATGACGGCGCCGGCAACCTGGTCATCACCGCGCGCCGCGAGCGCTACAACGGCCGGGACTACACCTCCGGGCGCATCCGGACGCAGGGCCGCTACGAAACCACGTATGGCCGCATCGAGGCGCGCATCCAGCTCCCCGTGGGCCGCGGCATCTGGCCCGCCTTCTGGATGCTGGGCGCGAACATCCACAGCGTCGATTGGCCGGAGTGCGGCGAAATCGACATCATGGAGTACCGGGGCCAGCTGCCGTCCATCCTCCGGGGCTCGCTGCACGGGCCGAGGTACTCCGCCGGCAACAACCTCGGCCAGGACTACGTCGTCAGCGGCGTCCGGCTGAACGAGGACTTCCACGTCTACGCGGTGGAGTGGGAGCCGAACCGCATCCGCTGGTTCCTGGACGGCACCGCCTTCTTCGAGGCGACGCCCGCCCAGCTCCCCGAGGGCGCCCGCTGGGTCTTCGACCAGCCCCAATTCATCATCCTCAACGTCGCGGTGGGTGGAAACTTCGTGGGCCCGGTGGGCCGGGACACGGTGTTCCCGCAGCAGATGAAGGTGGACTACGTCCGCGTCTACGCGAGGCCCACGTGAGGGTCGCGCTCTGGGCGCTGACACTCCTGCTGGTGGCCTGCAAGGTGGAACCCCGCCCACGGCCGCCCGGAGTGCTGTTCGTCTCCGTGGAGCAACAGAGCACCTGGGTGCGCAACTTCAACCCGCTGTTCGCGGGCGCGGGCGCTCGTTGGCCCACGCGCGCGGGCGTCTACGAGTGCCTTGAAATCTTCAGCCCCGCGGTGGGCCAGTGGACGCCCTGGCTGGCCACCGGCCACGCGTGGTCCGAGGACCGCCGCACGCTGCGCTTCACCCTGCGCCCCGGCGTGCGCTGGTCCGATGGAAGACCTTTCACCGCGGACGACGTGGCCTTCACCTTCCAGTTGCTCGAGCAGCACGCGGCGCTGGACGCGGGCGGCGTGTGGCGCTTCGTGGAGGACGTGCGCGCGGAGGACGCGCACACGGTGGCCTTCCAGTTCTCCCGCGTCTACATCCCCGGCTTCGCGGAGCTGGCGCAGCAGCCCATCGTCCCCCGGCACGTCTGGGAGAAGGTGGCGGACCCGGTGACGTTCACCAACCCGCAGCCGGTGGCCACCGGGCCCTTCACCGAGGTCACCGTCTTCCGCAACCAGGTCTACGAGCTGGGCCGCAACCCGTACTACTGGCAGCCCGGCAAGCCCGCCGTCTCCGCGCTGCGCTTCTTGGCCTTCCCCACCAATGACCAGGCCAACCTGGCGCTGGTGGAAGGGGAAGTGGACTGGGCGGGCAACTTCGTCCCCGCCGTGGACCGCACCTTCGTCGCCAGGGACCCGGCGCACCACGGCCGCTGGTTCCCACTCTACGGCAGCACCGTCTTCCTCTACCCCAACACCACCCTGCCGCCGCTGGACGACGTGCGCGTGCGCAAGGCGTTGAGCATGGCGTTGGACCGCGAGCGGCTGGTGGAGATCGCCATGTACGGCTACACGCGGCCGGCGGACGCCACCGCGCTCAACGACGCGTACGCCACGTGGCGCGACGCGGACGCGGCCCAGGGTGCTTGGGTGAAGCACGACCTGGAGGCGGCGAAGCGGCTGCTGGACGAGGCGGGCTTGAAGGAAGGCCCGGACGGGCTGCGGCGCAAGGCGGATGGCCAGCCGCTCGCGCTGGACATCGAGGTGGTGGGCGGCTGGTCCGACTGGGTGCGCGCCGGACAGGTGGTGGCGCGGGACTTGCGGAAGCTGGGCGTGCAGGCGCAGCTGCGCACCTACGAGTTCGGTGCGTGGTACGCGCGGCTCCAGAAGGGCGAGTTCCAGCTGGCCATCTCCTGGTCCCTGGACGGCCCCACGCCGTACACCTTCTACAAGTGGCAGCTCTCCCCGCGCACCGTGCGCCCGGTGGGCGAGGTGGCCGCGTCCAACTGGCACCGCTTCGGCGATGAGGAGGCGGACGAGCTGCTGACGCGCTTCGAGCGCACGGACGCCGAGGACGCGCAGCGCGCGCTGATGGCGGCGGTGCAGCGGCGCTACTCCGAGCTGGCGCCGTCCATCCCCCTCTTCCCCAACCCGTCCTGGGGCGAGTCCAACTCGCGGCGCTTCACCGGCTTTCCCACCGAGCAGAACCCCTACGCGCGCCTGTCCCCTCATGCCGAGCCCGACAGCCTGCTGGTGCTGACGTCGCTCGCCCCCAGGGAGCCCTGAGCGCCATGGCCTACGTCCTGCGGAGGTTGGGCTTCTACCTGCTGGCGGCCTGGGCGTCGCTGACGCTCAACTTCATCATCCCCCGGCTGGCACCCGGTGACCCGGCGTCCGCCATGTTCGCGCGCTTCGAGGGCCGCGTGCAGCCCGAGGCCATGGTGGCGCTGCGTGCCGCCTTCGGCTTCACGGAGGCGCCCTGGTACGTGCAGTACGCCACGTACCTGAAGCACCTGCTGCGCGGCGACCTGGGCCTGTCCTACGCGTACTACCCGGCGCGCGTGTCCGAGGTGATTGGCACCGGCCTGCTGTGGACGCTGGGGCTGGCCGGGTGCGCGGTCATCATCAGCTTCACGGTGGGCTCCTTGCTGGGCGTGCTGGCCGCGTGGAACCGCGGCGGGTGGCTGGACGCGACGGTGACGCCGGCGCTCGCCTTCCTGGGGGCCTTCCCCTACTTCTGGCTGGCCATGCTGGCCCTGTACCTCTTCGGGTTCGGGCTCGGCTGGTTCCCGCTGCGGCACGCGTACTCGCACGACCTGGAGCCGGCGCTGTCCTTCACCTTCGCGGCGGACGTGGCGCGTCACGCCTTCCTGCCCGCGGCCTCCATCGTCGTGGCCACGCTGGGTGGATGGATGCTGAGCATGCGCAACACCATGGTGGCCACGCTGGGCACGGACACGCTCCGGCTGGCGCACGCGAAGGGACTCCCGCCCCGGCAGGTGATGCTGCGCTACGCCGCGCGCAACGCGCTGCTGCCCAACGTCACGGGCTTCGGCATGGCGCTGGGCTTCGTGCTGAGCGGCTCGCTGCTGACGGAGATTGTCTTCTCGTACCCGGGCACCGGCTACCTGCTCATCCTGGCCGTGCGCAATCAGGACTACCCCCTGATGCAGGGGCTCTTCCTGACCATCACCTTCGCCGTGCTCGCCGCGAACTTCGCCGTGGACCTGCTGTGTCTGTGGTTGGACCCGAGGACCCGCGCCCATGCGTGACCTTCTTCGACGGCTGCTGCGCCAACGCAAGGCGGCGGTGGGCGGGAGCATCCTGCTGGGCTTCATCGTGCTCGCGCTCATCGGGCCCTGGCTGGTGATGGACCCCACGGAGCTGGTGGGCCGTCCCCACCAGCCGCCCTCCTCCGCGCACTGGTTCGGCACCACGGGCCAGGGCCAGGACGTGCTGGCGCAGACGGTGGTGGGCGCGCGAGAGACGCTGGCCATCGGCTTCGCGGTGGGCGCTCTCGTCACGCTCATGGGCGCGCTCATCGGCGTGACGTCCGGGTACCTGGGCCGCCGCGTGGATGACGTGCTGACGCTCACTACCAACGTCTTCCTCGTCATCCCCGGCCTGCCGCTGGCCATCGTCCTGGGCGCCTACCTGCCCTCCGGCCCCTTCCGCATGGTGGTGGTGCTGTCGCTGGCCGGCTGGGCCTGGAACGCGCGTGTCTTCCGCGCCGAGGCCATGGCCCTGCGCAACCGGGACTTCGTCTCCGCCGCGTTCGTCGCGGGGGAGAGCCGCTCGCGCATCGTCGTCCGGGAGCTGCTGCCCAACATGGCGTCGCTGCTGGGCTCGTCGTTCATTGGCAACACGCTGTACGCGGTAGGCGCGCAGGTGGGCCTGGAGTTCCTCGGCCTGGGCGACGTGGGCGCGGTGACGTGGGGCACCAACCTCTACTGGGCCGGCAACGACGCGGCGCTGCTGACGCGCTCCTGGTGGGTCTTCGTGCCCACGGGCTTGTGCATCGCGCTGGTCGGCTTCTCGCTGACGCTGCTCAGCTCCGCCATCGACGAGGTGACCAACCCGGCGCTGAAGGCGCCGCCAGTGGCGACCACGGCGGTCCGCTCGGCGCGGTCCTCTTCGGCGGACGCGGCGCCGCCGCCCGGCGCCCTGCTGAGCATCCGAGACGTGTGCATCGAGTACGCCACGGAGCGTGGGCCCGCGCGGGTGGTGGACTCGGTGTCCTTCGACATCGCGCCCGGTGAGGTGTTTGGACTTGCGGGTGAGTCCGGTAGCGGCAAGTCGACGCTGGGATACGCGCTGCTGCGCCTGCTGCCTCCGGCCGCCAGCATCACGCAGGGCCGCATCATCCTGGATGGCACGGACGTCACGGCGCTGGATGAAACCGCGCTGCGCGCATACCGCTGGAGCCAGGTGTCCATGGTCTTCCAGAGCGCGATGAGCGCGCTCAACCCGGTGCTCACGCTGGGGGACCAGTTCCACGACACCCTCGCCGCCCATGGGCGGACCACCCGCGCCGCGGCCCATGCCCGAGCACGGGAGCTGCTGGCCATGGTGGGGCTGGCACCGCAGTGGGTGGACGCGTGGCCGCACCAACTCTCCGGTGGAATGCGGCAGCGCGTGGGCATCGCCCTGGCGCTGGCCCTGGAGCCGAGGCTGGTAGTGATGGACGAGCCCACCACGGCGCTGGACGTCGTGGTGCAGAAGGAGCTGCTTCAGCGCGTGCTGGAGTTGAAGCAGCGGCTGGGCTTCGCGGTGCTCTTCATCACCCATGACCTGCCACTGCTGCTCGCGCTGTCGGACCGCGTCGGCGTCCTCCAGGGCGGCAAGCTGGTGGAGGTGGACACCGCCGAGCGCCTGCGCACGGAGGCGCGTCACCCGTACACGCGCCTGCTGCTGTCCTCCTTCCCGCACCTGAGCGCGGCGGACGCGCAAGTGCCGGCGGACGTGACGCTGGCGAGCTCGGAGCGCGCGCCGCCCCAGGCCGCCGCGCAGGGAGGTGGCCGATGAGCGCCCCGCTGCTGGAGGCCACGGAGCTGCTGCGCACGGTGCCCGTGGGCGGCTTCCTCTCCCGTTCGCGCCGCACCTTGCTCAACCGCGTGTCCTTCACCCTGGAGCGCGGCGAAATCGTCGCGCTGGTGGGCGAGTCCGGCAGCGGAAAGTCCACCCTGGCCCGGGTGCTGGCGCGGCTGGACACGCCGGATGCCGGCAGCCTGCGGCTGGGCGGCGAGGACGTGCTCACCCTGGAGCGCGGCGGCGCATCGCTCGCGTACCGGGGCCGCGTGCAGATGGTCTTCCAAGATCCCTTCGCCTCACTCAACCCCGTCCACACCGTGGCCCATCACCTGGAGCGCCCGCTGCTGCGCCATGGCCGGGCCACACGCGCCGGACTCGAGGACCGCGTCCACGCCCTGCTGGAGTCCGTGGGCCTGACGCCCGCGGAGCAACTGGCACAGCGCTACCCCCATGAGCTGTCCGGCGGCCAGCGGCAACGCGTGGCGGTGGCGCGCGCGCTGGCCGTGGAGCCAGACGTCATCATCGCGGACGAGCCCACATCCATGCTGGATGTGTCCACGCGCCGGGGCGTGCTCCAACTGCTGCGCGGCCTGACGCGCGAGCGCGGCATCGGCATCCTCTTCATCACCCACGACCTGGCCAGCGCGCGCCACATGGCCGACCGCGTCCTGGTGCTGTACGCGGGCAGCGTCGTGGAGTCCGGCAGGACGGCGGACGTGCTCGCCGCGCCCCGGCACCCGTACACCCGGCTGCTCCTGTCCGCCGTTCCGGACGGCGCGGACTTCCTCAACACCCCGCTGCCGGTGCGGCCCGCCACGGGCCCCATGCCGGTGTTCGGCTGCCCCTTCGCGCCCCGCTGTCCCCATGCGGACGCGCGCTGCCACGACACCCTCCCCCCAGCTCACGTCCACGGCGCGGCCCACACGGTCCGCTGCCATCTCGAATCCTCGAAAGGAGCCTCCGACAATGCGGCAGTTCCCCAATGACTTCCTGTGGGGTGTGGCCACCTCCGCCTTCCAGATTGAGGGCGCCACCAGCGCCGATGGGCGCGGTGAGTCCATCTGGGACCGCTTCGCCGCCACCCCTGGCAAAATCAGCGACGGGTCGGACGGCAAGGTCGCGTGCGACCACTACCACCGCTGGCGCGAAGACGTGGCGCTGATGCGCTGGCTGGGCGTGAAGTCCTACCGCTTCTCCGTGGCCTGGCCCCGCGTGCTCCCCACCGGGCGCGGCGCCGTGAATGCCGCGGGCCTCGACTTCTACTCGCGGCTGGTGGACGGGCTGCTGGACGCGGGCATCGAGCCCTTCGTCACGCTCTACCATTGGGATTTGCCCCAGGCGCTCCAGGACCTGGGCGGCTGGCCTTCCCGCGACACCGCGAGCGCCTTCGTCGAGTACGCCGACGTGATGAGCCGCAAGCTGGGCGACCGCGTGAAGCGGTGGATTACCCACAACGAGCCCTGGTGCATCAGCGTGCTCGGCTACGGCAACGGCGAACACGCCCCCGGTCACAAGAACTGGGGCGAGGTGCTGGCCACCGCGCACCACACGCTGCTGTCCCACGGCCAGGCGGTGCCCGTCATCCGCGCCAACGTGAAGAACGCGGAGGTGGGCATCACCCTCAACCTGTCGCCCGCGGAGCCCGCGTCTCCCAGCCCCGAGGACGCGGAGGCATGCCGCCGCCATGACGGCAGCTTCAACCGCTGGTTCCTGGACCCACTCTACGGCCGCGGCTACCCGAAGGACGTGGTGGAGGACTACGTGAAGGACGGGCGCCTCGCCTCGTCCGCGCTGCCCTTCGTGCGCGACGGGGACATGGCCGCCATCGCCGTCCCCACCGACTTCCTGGGCATCAACTACTACTCGCGCGCCATCATGCGCAGCGACCGCATCCCCGAATCCCAGAACGCGCCGCGCACCGTGCACCCCGAGCCCGAGCGCACGGACATGGACTGGGAGGTGTACGCCCCCGCCCTCACCCGGATGCTCGTGCACCTGCACACCGACTACCAGCCCGGCCCCCTCTACATCACGGAGAACGGCTGCGCCTACGCCACCGGCCCCAGCGAGGACGGCAAGGTGCATGACGACAAGCGCGTGGCGTACCTGCGCTCGCACCTGGAGGCGTCACTGGAGGCCATCCGCCAGGGCGTGCCGCTCGCGGGCTACTTCGCCTGGTCGCTGATGGACAACTTCGAGTGGGCCTTCGGCTACCAGAAGCGCTTCGGCATGGTCTACGTGGACTACGACTCGCAGCGCCGCATCCCGAAGGACAGCGCTCATCTCTACAAGGCCCTGGTGGAGAAGAACGGGCTGGATGTGGAGCTCGCCGCGTGAACGCCATCGTCCTCGTCACCAGCCTCGCGCTCACGCTGGGTCAGGTGCCGCCGCCCAGCGGGCCCCAGACGCCCCCGCCTTCGTCGGACGCGCCGGTGGTGCGGGTGTCCCCCGTCACCGTCAACGCGGCGGCGCAGGCCGTCCGCGTGTACCGGGACGAGCGCGGCTTCAAGCTCCAGGTCAACGGCCGGGACTTCCCCATCCTCGGCATGAACTGGGGCTACACGCCCATTGGCGAGAACTACCGGTACTCGCTGTGGACGGAGAAGGAGGACTTCATCCGCGCGGTGCTGCACCGCGAGATGACGCTGCTGCGCGACATGAGCGTCAACGCCATCCGGCAATTCGACGACATCCCGCCGCAGTGGGTGACGTACATCCACAAGAACTACGGCATCTACACCGTGGTGAACCCGCTCATGGGCCGCTACGGCACGAACGTGGATGGCGTCATGGTGCCGAACACGGACTACTCCAACCCGAACCACCGCCGCGCGCTGCTCAATGATTTGGCGCAGAAGGTAGAGAAGTACCGGGACGTGCCCGGCGTGCTGATGTGGATGCTGGGCAACGAGAACAACTACGGCCTGCACTGGACCAGCTTCGAAATCGAGGCACTTCCTGGCCAGGAGGACACCGCCCGCGCGGAGCACCTCTATTCGCTGATGGGCGAGGCGGTGCGGACCATCAAGCAGCGCGACACGCTGCACCCCGTCTCCATCGCCAACGGTGACTTGCAGTACATCGACCTCATCGCGCGGCTGATGCCCGAGTTGGACATCCTGGGCTCCAACGTCTACCGCGGCCCCTCCGCCCGTGACTTGTTCGACGAAGTGCTGCGCAAGCTGAACAAGCCCGTCATGTTCACCGAGTTCGGCGCGGACGCCTACGACGCCAAGGCCGGCCGCGAGGACCACGTGGCGCAGGCCGAATATCTGCGCAAGCAGTGGGAGGAGATCTACTCCCAGGCCTACGGACAGGGCCGCGCGCAGAACGCCCTGGGCGGCTTCGTGTTCCAGTGGGTGGACGGCTGGTGGAAGTACAACCAGGAGGCCAACCTCTCCATCCACGACACCACCGCGTCCTGGCCCAACGGCGGCTACGAATCCGACTTCGTGCCCGGCCAGAACAATATGAATGAGGAGTGGTTCGGCATCTGCGCGCTGGGCCCCGAGGACGAGGCCGGCATCGCGCGCATCCAACCGCGCACCGCGTACTACGTCCTCCAAGCGGCCTTCCGCATGGACCCGTACGCCCCCACCACCAATCCCGACACCATCCGCGAGCACTTCGCGTCCATCCGCCCCACGGAACTGTCGCGCGGTTACGAGTCGTCCATCGCGCTGGCCCGGGCGGATGACCTCAGCGCGGTGCGCGTCTCCAACCTGCGCCTGATGATGGACAGCTCACTCTCGCGCGGGAGCATCGCCACGGTGCGGCCCAACCAGGTGGCCGCGGACCACACGGAGTCCGTCTTCTTCGACCTGGCGCTCCAGCCGACCTCGGGCGTGTACGGGCGCGCCTCATTCAACGTCGTGGGCAACGTGGCGCAGAACCGCCTCAACAACATCTTCTATGAGAACCGCGGCACGCCCCCCGCGCCTGCCACGGCCAACGGCGGCGTGGGCCAGGCCCCCGTGCCCGGCGTGGGCAACCCGGCGGGGCAGCAGCCGCTGGGCCTGGACCGGCTCGCGCTGTACCAGGCCGAGTTCAAGCTGGACCGCGCGGACTTCCAGTTGGAGGGCTTCTACCGCACCGCCCACTACCACTGGGGCGAGGAAGGCGACTTCTTCGGCCTCTACCGTGAGGCGAACTACGGCCCCGCCCTGGACATCTACAAGGGCAACGCCCCCTTCGGCGTCGTCTTCACCGGGAAGAACAACCTGGAGGGCCTCAAGGTGGCGGTGGGCCCGGAGCTCTACTGGGGCGCCAACCCGTCCATCGTCGCCAAGTACCGCCGGAACGTGGGGCCGGTGACGCTGACGCTGATGCACCAGGAGGACATCGCCCGGGGCTCCACCCAGCTCACCGCCTCCGTCATCCGCGAGCGCGTGGCGCGCAGGTCCACGCTGTCACTGGGATGGACGAAGGGGCCCATGGCACTGGAGGTGGGCGGCATCCTCGCGGCCCCGCAGCGCGTGGGGGAGGAGTTCATCTGGTCTCGCCCCACGGACGGCCCCAGCTACCTCGACAGCGGCTACGAGGTGATGCGGGACGAAATCCGGATGCTCGACACCCTGGGTGCGAAGGCACGCCTCACGTATGACCTGGGCGCGGTGCGAACGTTCCTCCAGGGCTCCTACCGCGGCCTGGTGGCGGACGGCGGTCCGGAGCAGGGCATCCTGCTGACGGGCTGGAGCCTGCGCGAGAGCGGCCGTGGCAACCACTTCGGTGGACAGGCCGGCGCGGTGGTGCAGGTCGGCAGCGCGTTCCAGGTGTCGCCCAACCTGCTGTACCAGAAGCCCCTCATCGGGCCCAACCCACGCATCGAGGACGCGTTCGACCCGGAGTCGGGGCGGTACTTCGCCGGCGTGCGTCCGCGCAACGTGCTGGTGGATGCCTTCACCGTCCTGGACAACCGCGAGACGCTGGGCGCCGAGCTGCTCCTCACCTTCGACCCCACGCCCGGCACCTGGTTCTGGCAGTGGGACCGCGACATGCGCGAGGACGCGCCCTTCGCCGCGGGTCTGGACCTGGTGTACCGGCGGCAACCGACGTCTCGTGACGCGGGCATCGCCATCCTCGCGGATGGCAGCATGGTGGCCTTCGGCAACGCGCCGTCCGCTCGGGACGAATGGGAGGCCACGCTGCGATTGGTGACCAACCCGGTGCAGCGGCTGAAAATCTTCGGCGCCGCCTTCGCCGGCAGCAACCAGTCCTCCGGCGAGGACGACCGGCAGGTGCGGCGCTTCGGCGTGGATGCCTCCGTGCTGTGGGACACGCTGATGCTGACCACGCAGCTCCACTTCAACAACTGGGGCCCGTATGACTACCACCGCGTCTTCAACCTCACCTATCCCATCCAGCTCGGTGGGGACCTGTCCTACGGCCTCAAGCGCCCGGTGATGGGGACGGTGACGACGCGCTTCGGCGTGCGCGGATTGGTGCGCATGCTGGACCAGTACTCGGAAGGGCTCAGTCAGACGGCGCTCGACCAGGGACTCGAAGGCCGCGAATTCGAGGTGGGCGCGTATGCCATCCTGTCTCTCTAACGGAGGACGTATGAAGACGTGGCTTCTGCTGGCCTGCGCCGGAGTCGTCACCGGCTGCTACGACCCCGCCAGCTTCGTGTATGGCGAATCCCTGGACGGACTCACGCTCCAGTTCCACAGCCCGGACGTCGGCATCTACCCGGACCAGTCCGTTCTGGACGATCCGAACAATCCGTTCCGAAGCAGCACGCCCGGCGCGGAGACGAAGTGGGACATCGAATCCCGCGCCGGAAACGTGGCCGCGTTCTATTCGTGGGCCACGTTGCTGGCCCGCGAGCCGGGCGGCGAGGCCCAGTTCTACGTGGGTAACAACCTGCTCGCCATCTACCAGAACGGTGAGGCGCGTCAGGAGGACCTGCCGCAAGTGCGGCTCCAGGCCATCCGCGCGTATCAAACGATGCTCGATTCCTTCCCGGACGCGGTGACGTACGACGCCACGGGCACCTACGCCTATGACCTGGCGACGCCCGCGTACAAGGGCATCGTGGAGATGGAAGGCGCGGTGCAGGGCGGTTGGGTGTTGATGAGCACGGCTGGCGGCGGAGACCGGGCGGTGCGGCCATGAGACGCGCGGGCTTCGCGGTGCTCATGCTCCTGGCGGGCTGCCGTCCCGACCCGGGCGTGCCGGACTACACGGACCAGGGCTACAACCGGCCCGACGCGGGCGGGGAACCCAACGACGAGGTGCTCCCGGGCCCCTACCCCTATGTGGAGGGTCAGCGGCGCCTGGGCGTGGGTTTCTACGAAGGGGGCCGCTCCCAGGACATCCCGGTGGACAACACCACCGTGCACATCTACCTCTACGAGGGCACGCTCTCCCTGGAGCCCTCCACCACGCGCATCGAGGGCCGCCAGTCCGACCTGGTGGTGCACGCGGGCAAGACGTGGCTGGGCTTCGGCGTGCACTGGAACACCCCGCGCAACCTGGATGGCTGGACGACGTTGCACGTGAGCCTCAACTCGGCCGACCCGGGCTTCGCCAACGTGTCCATTGGCATGAATGACGACCAGAGCGTCCAGTTGCCCGCGTCACAGTACGGTTACACGAATGATGGGCAGTGGCACCACCTGGCCATTCCGCTGGCGGACTTCGTCGCGGGCGGGTTGCAGCTCAACGCAGTGCAGGCGCCGTTCGTCTTCATCGCTGGCGCGGGCCCAGCCGCGGACACGCTCCTGCTCGACAACGTGTATTTCACCGCGGACTGAGCCAGTCCCTCCGTGGAGCCCGGCCCGCTGTGGGGGCTGTCACTGGTGACGGGGTGCGCCACCATGGGCGGCGCGCCCTACTGCTCTGGCAGCCAAAACCAACGCCCATTGGAGCGTAGCGCGCCCGCTAGAAACTCCGAGAAAGAGCGCGCGATTTGGCGGCAGTAGGCCGGATCCGGAAACGCTTCGTTGTAGCCGTCGCGAATGGGGTAGCGGCCGTCCAACTGGTGGCTCACATCGAGCAGGATGTAGTTGCTGTCCCGCACGTCGCAGAGGGCATACCAAGACGAGGGACCGGCCTTGTCCGTGTCCTTCTTCCTCATGGTCACCCGTGCGCGACGAATCTCCGCGAGCGGAAAGAAGGAGAAGGCGGGGTCAACAGTCCCAAAGAGGTCTGCGCCATCGCAATGCAGGTAGAAGGCGCGGAGGTCTGGGTCTAGGCGCCATCCAACGCTTTGCTCGAAGGCCGCGATTTGAGCGGGCGTAGCAGGGGGCCGCGCGTGGTGAACGCGGGACACCTCTTCGAGCAAGGCAGGCATTTGCATCGGGCTACTCTCCGTAGGGGTAATCCACGCCCACCTGGGTCCAAGGAGGGTCGTTGGCGTAGCACTCGTTATAGAGGTCGAAGAGTTCCGTGTGCAGGTCCTTGGGGAACGGGATGATGTTGTCCCAGTCGGTGGGGTTGCCGCCGTGCCAAAGGTCCCGAACGTGATGCCCTTCGTAGAGTCGGCCGTTGGGCTCCGTGGGCCATGCGCCAAAGCGGTTTGCCCACGCTTCCCGGAACCCTGGGCGGGCGTTGCTCCAGCGGCTACGGGCTGCTGCGGTCTGGTCAGGGCTAAGCTTGCCGTAGTTGCAGCAACAGTGGGTCATTCCAAAGCGGCTTCCGGCCCTCATCACGGTGCCCTGGAAGTCCATTTTCACGTCCGCGAGCCACATGCAGCCCTGGAGAGCGTGGCCGCTCCCTGAGCACTTGTTTGCGCAGTAGTCCATGAGCTGGCGGCTGCACTGCCACGGCCCGTAGTAGATGACGGTTCGGAACTGGCCGCCCCCAGGCACGTTGACAGGTGGCCCGACCCACTTCCGGACAGCGTTGGCCGTGCGCGGGAGTGGAGTTTCAGCACACGCCGCGAAGAGGAGTGCCACCAGGGTTGCGTGGCAGCACACCCGAGTAGTGTTGGATTTCAGTCTTGGCATTGTGCGCTGCGAAAGCACGATGCAACCTGAGTTGTCTATTCCTCTGAATGGGTAGTCCGTGGGGGTGAAGTTGCCCCGGTTCCGCAGAGCGTTCCGCGCTTTCGCCCTCAAGCGGCAACGCGCGCTTCTTGTCGTGCACGTTGGCCGCAGAGAGCAACACTGCCAGCGGGCTGACCTTCTTCCCTCTGTCCCTGGGGTTCTTGCCCGTTTCGGCCCCCCTTTTTCGCCCGGACACTGTTCGAGTCAAACGCGGCGTGGCTCCGGTCGATGCGCCCCTTCATGCCCAGTTCGTCCAGATGGGCATCCGTTTGCTCGGCTGTACGTCCCGGATGAACTGCCGGTGCGGTCATGAAACGAGTTCTTAGCGGCGCCTCCGCTGCTGGGGACGAGCGGGCTTCGCCTTCGTCTCCGGAGGCAGCTCGTCCAACCACGCCCGCACCGCCTCGGCCTGGAGCGCCCGGCCCGAGGCCGTGAAGCGCTCACGCGCCTTCGCCGCCTCGGTCCGCGCCTCCACACCCTGCCCTTCCTTCCACAGCGCCCGCGCGAGCGCGAAGCCCGACTCCCCCAGCGAGTCCTCCTGCGCGCCCGTGAAGGCAACCGCCTTGCGCAGCGGCGCCAGCGCCTCGCGCGTGCGCCCCAGTCCCAGCAGGGCCTGCCCCACGCCGTCGTAGGAGTACTGGAGGTCCTCGTCGTCGGGCCCCAGTTGGGCGTGCTTCACCGCCAGCGCCGCCTCATAGACTTTCAGCGCCTCTTCGTGGCGGCTCAGCGCGAGCAGGCTCATGCCCTCCTCGTCGAGCGCCTCCGCCAGCTTCAGGTGACTGTCGCCCAGCAGCTCGCGGTGCAGCGCCACGGAGGCCTGGGCATGCGCCAAGGCCCGCGCGAACTCTCGCTGCTCGCGCAGCGCCATGGACAGGCCCTGGTGGCGCCGAGCCACGTCCAGGTGCCGAGGCCCCACCGCCGCCTCCGTCTGGCGCAGCGCATCCTCCATCACCCGCACGGCCTCCGGGAAGGCCCCCACCTCCAGCAGCACCCGCCCCAGTGAGAACGTCACCCGCGCGCGCTTCGGATGGCCCGGCACCAGCGCGTCCGTCAGCACGGTGTTGGCTTCCTCCAGCAACGCCCGGGCGTCGTCCGTCTGACCGCGCATCAACGCGAGGTTGGCCTCGTTCACCAGCAGGTCGCCCCGCAGCACCGCGTCCCCGCCCAACCGCTGGAGGGTCGCCTTGCCCAGACGTGCCCATTGAGAGGCGTGCTCGAAGCGCTCGCGCTCCCCTTCCACGTAGAGCAACTTGTTGAGAATGGAGACCTCCAGCCGGTCCGCCCGGCCCGACGTGGCGTCATAGACGGCCTGCTCCAGCAGCCCCGCGCCCCTATCCTTCTCCCCCAGCACGGCCTGGAGCCATCCCTGGTGGAAGCGCAGCTCCGCCGTCAGCGGCGCGTACCGCGCGGCCAACACCCGCGACTCCACCGCGTTCGCCGCCGCCAGCGCCTGGGGATAGCGGCTGGTGTCCACCAGCGCCTTCACCTCCGACAGCGCGCCTTCCAATGACTCCAGCTCCGCGCGCATTGCCGGGTCCGCGGGCCGGGGCTGCTGGCTCGCCAGGGACTCCACGTCCGCGCAGTCCTCGGGTGAAGGCAGCGCATACGCCGCGTCCAGCGCCTTCTCCACGCCCGCCTTGTCCACCTGGGACAGGGCGCCCACCAGCGCACGCAAATCCTTGTGCCGCCGCTCCAGACACACCACGCGCTGGGTGAACAGCGCCTCCGGCTGCACCTCGCGCAGGCGCGTGGCCTCGCACGCGTCGGTGTGCTGCTGCGCCCAACTGCTGGCATAGGCATCCAACACCTGCCCCACCCGGCCCGCCATGTCCCCCGCCAGGGGGCTGCCCGTGGCCGCGAAGGCCGAGGACAGTCGCTGCTTCGCCTCGGCCCCCCAGCTGTCCGCCA
>NZ_SRLV01000122.1:0-20028 GCF_006518205.1 Myxococcus sp. CA005
CCCCTGGTTGGGGGCCCTGGCCCTGGCCCTGGTGCTTGCACTGTCCGGCTGTTCCGCCTTCTCCCGTGCGGTGAAGGAGGGAGACGCCGCCAGCCAGGAGCAGAAGTGGGCGGAGGCGGAGGCGGCCTATCTGCGCGCGCTGGCGGCGGACCCGGAGGCCTCCGAGGTCAAGGTGAAGCTGGGCAAGGTGCGCCAGGCCTGGAGCGAGGTGGTGCTGGAGGGTGCGCGCGCCGTGCATGCCTCCGGGGACCTGGATGGCGCGATGAAGCGCCTGGTGCGCGCGCTGGAACTCAACGCGGACAACGTTTCGGCGCGGGAGCTGCTTGGCGCCACCCTGGATGCGCGCGTGGCGGCGGGCAACGTGGCGTTGAAGGCGGAACGATTGCAGGACGCGCGCACGGAGTTCGACGCGGTGCTGTCGGTGGCGCCGGACCACGCGGCCGCCAAGCGGGGCGTGGACGGCGTGCAGGTGGCCTGGGCGCGGCGTTGGTTCGGCACGGGTGAGGGCCTGGAGAAGGCCGGCAAGCTGGGCAACGCGCTGGTGGCCTACGTCCGCGCGGACCAGGAGCGCGTGGGCGCCACCGCGGCGCGGGAGCGGGCCGAGGCCGTGCGCCAGAAGCTGCGTGACGAGGTGGCCTTCCTGGTGGTGGCCTCGCCGGTGGAGGACCGGGCCGGAGCGCCGGACGTGGCGCAGCGGCTGGCGGCCGGCCGGCTGGCGGCGAGGCTGCCCACGCAACTGCCCCTGCGCGTGGTGACGGAGGCCCCGGCGGGCCGCGAAGGCGTGACGCTGGATTTGTCACTGGAGCGGGTGCTGCCGCTCCAAGTGGTGGAGGAGTCTCAGCGCACGCAGCGCTACCTCGCCGGAAATCGCTCCGTGCCCAACCCGCGCCGCAGCGGCTTCGAGACCCAGCTCCTGAAGGCCGAGCGCACCCTGGAGGATGTGGAGCGCAAGCAGGCCGCCGCGCTGCGGGAGTACCTGCGCATGCAGGCGGAGCTGTCCATGGTGCGCGTGGCCGCGGAGCGCTGCCGCGAGCGGGAGCGCCGCCAGTGCCGCGAGGCCCTGCAGGATTGCGGCGAGGCCGCCCGCGAGGTCAGCGGGCCGGGGCAGTTCCCCAGCGAGTGCAACCCCTCACGCTGCGACAACAAGGCGTGCGTCGCCGAGGAGGTGCTGCTGGTGGCCAAGGCCGCCGCGTCCCTGCAGAAGGAGAAGGCGCTGGAGGAGGCGCTGGACAAGTCCGAGGGGCAGCGCACGCAGGTGCAGCGCCACCGCGACGCCACCTTCCGCGAGCCCATCACCGTGGAGGAGCCCATGTATTCGGACTTCGTGTTCGACGTGCAGCTCCACCGGCTCACCGTGACGGCCTCCGTCACCGCGGTGATGCGGGACCTCATCAAGGAGCAGCAGGTGCCCGCGCCCAACACGCAGGACTACGCGGTGATGCACGAGGACACGGCGCACAAGGGCTATGACCGGTACGGCGTGCTCGCGGACCCGGTGCAACTGCGCAACGAATTGGAGCTGCGCGTGGAGGTGGGCGACAAGGCGGTGTCCGACGTTGCCCGCCGCGTGAAGGAGCGCTTCGACGCCTACCGCGGCAAGCGCGTGGAGGATGCCCGCCGCGGCATGGTCCGCCCCGGTGCCGAGGACGTGGTGGAGACCGCCGTGCGCGCGCTCCTGCTCACCGCGGACGCGCCGCCGCAGGACATCCTCCAGCCGCTGGGCCGTGCCCGCGGCCTGAATCGTCCGGAGAGCCTGGTGGGGCTGTAGGATTTCCGCTGACATCGTCTTTTTTTAGGACAAAAGAATATGGGTGGCCGGCGAAGGGTGTCTTGTTTCAGGACGGCCTGTCTGAATTTCAGTCGGCTGTTCTTCTATGGGCAAACCCTTAGAAGCACTGTCGTTTCAGGATGAAGTGTAAGGCCTGTTTACGAATGGCCGAGGGGTCTTGGAGTCCCGGTACACCGCGTTGAGCGGGGAGCCATCAGAAATCCTGAATGACGGCGATGGCTTGGATGCTGGCATGGCGGCTGCTTAATCGGCTGCGAACCACTCATCCCAACAAGGATGTCCATGTCACAGTCCAAGTTCGTCGGCGCCCTCACGGGCCTGGCGCTGCTCGCCGGTTGCGGCGGTAGCGATGGCACCACCCCCGCCTCCGAGGAGACGCTCGGTCAGGGGATGTCGTGGGAGGAGTTCCTCTCTCTCGTGTACCAGGAGCCCGACACGGGCATCTTCATCGCTGACGGTGACACGACGTTCGCGACCGAGAAGCACCTGCGCGAGTTCTATGACAACAACGTCAAGAACGGGCAGCTCATCGTCCACCGCGTGGGCGGGGCGGACGCGAAGTGGAACGACACGCAGAAGCTGAACCTCACCTACTGTGTGAGCACCACCTTCGGTAGCAACTACCAGGCGGTGGTCAACGCCATGGCCAGCGCGACGGGCGCGTGGGAGGCCGCCGGCCACGTGAAGTTCGTCCACGTGAGCGCGCAGGACTCCAACTGCACCGCCTCCAACAACAACGTGCTGTTCGACGTGCGCCCCATCAACGTGAATGGCCAGTACATCGCCCGCGCGTTCTTCCCGGGTGACGCGCGCTCCAGCCGCAACGTCCTCTTCGACAACAGCGCCTTCGGCCCCATGGGCGTCTGGACGCTGGCGGGCGTGACGCGCCACGAGCTGGGCCACGTGCTTGGCTTCCGTCACGAGCACACCCGTCCCGAGGCCGGCGGCCAGTGCTTCGAGGACAGCAACTGGGGCGTGCTGACGACCTACGACAGCGCGTCCGTCATGCACTACCCGCACTGCAACGGCACGCAGACGGGTGACCTCGTGCTGACCACGAAGGACGTCCAGGGCATCCAGGCGCTCTATGGCACGCCGAACGGTGAGCCGCCCCCGCCGCCCCCGCCGCCCCCGGAAGGTGTGCCCACCACGGAGACCCGCACGGGCTCTGTCGGCGCGAACGCGAACGTCAACTACGGTCCCTTCACCGTCGTTCCCCGCTCGACCTTCAAGGTCGTGATGACGGGGACGGGCTCGGGTGACCCGGACCTCTACGTCCGCTTTGGCGCGGCTCCCACCACGACCGCGTACACCTGCCGTCCGTACCTCGCCGGCGCCAACGAGACCTGCGAGCTCGAGGTCCCGGAAGGCGAGACCAGCGCGTACATCATGGTGCGTGGCTACTCGGCCGCCAGCTTCAGCCTGACCATCAACTACCTCGCGCCCCTGGGCGGTGGTAGCGGCACGCCCACGAGCGAGACGCGCTCTGGTTCCGTGACCTCGGGTGGCAGCCAGAACTACGGCCCCTTCAGCGTGAAGGCCGGCACCAACTTCAAGGTCGTGATGACGGGCTCGGGTGACCCGGACCTCTACGTCCGCTTTGGCGCGGCCCCCACCACGAGCGCGTACAACTGCCGTCCGTACCTCGCCGGCGCTTCCGAGACGTGCGACATCGCCGTGCCCGCGGGCCAGACCACCGCGTACATCATGGTGCGTGGCTACTCGTCCGGTACGTTCAACCTGGCCATCAACTACACCAAGCCGTAGTCCAGGCTTCGACGTGAAGTGAACGACGGGCGGTCTTCCTTCACGGGAAGGCCGCCCGTTTCTTTTTCCGCATGTCGCTGGAGTCCGACGCGGCGGGCTGAGACGCTGCGCCCGCCATGGGGAACGTCATCGGGCTGTTGGGGGCGTGTATGGTGCTGGGCGTCCTGGCCCGGCACAGTGGGAAGTTCCCGGAGGGCTCCGCCGGGGCGTTCAACACCTTCGTGCTGTACGTGGCGCTGCCCGCGCTGGTGCTGCGGGCCATGCACCAGTTGGTGTTCGTGCCGGAGCTCCTGGTCGCCGCCTCGGTGCCGTGGCTCTACTACCTGGGCGCGGGGCCGTTCTTCCGGCTGCTGGGGCCCCGGCTGGGGCTGTCGAAGCCGTCCATCATGGCGTTGGTGCTGACGGCGGGGCTGGGCAACACCGCTTTCGTGGGGCTGCCCATGGCAGAGGCGCTGCTGGGTGCCAAGGGCCTGCCGGTGGCGGTGGTGGTGGATCAGCTCGGCTCCTTCCTGGTGCTGTCCTCGCTGGCCACGGTGGCGGCGGCCCGGGCGGGCGCGGACACGCCGCTGTCCCTGCGCCAACTCGCACGCAAAGTGGCCACCTTTCCCGCGTTCCTGGCGCTGGTGGTGGCGTTGGCGACGCGGCCATGGGCCTATCCCGTCTGGCTGGACGGAGTGCTGGAGCGGCTGGGCTCGCTGCTGACGCCGCTGGCGCTGTTCGCCATTGGCCTGCAACTGCGCCTGTCGGGCATCAAGCCCCGGCTGCCCGCGGTGGCCCTGGGGCTGTCGTACAAGCTGTTGCTGGTGCCGGCGCTGACGGCCGCGGGGCTGCTGGCCCTGCCAGGGCTGGCGCCCACGGTGGTGCAGGCCACGCTGCTGCAGTCGGCCATGGGGCCCATGGTGAGCGCGGCCATCCTCGCGGCCGAGCATGACCTGGACCCGGACCTGGCGGTGTTGATGGTGGGAGTGGGCGTTCCGCTGTCCTTCGCGACGGCGCCGCTGATGTTGATGCTGGCGCGCTGACGCACGCCCGCCTGTCCTGCGGCCTGCCACGCGGCCGGACCGCTGTCGTCCCGGCATCGCGCTCCTATTTTTGGCGCATGGCTGAGCAACCACCGAAGGCCTCGGGCGCGCCCGGGGGAGACCCACGGCGGATGGAGGTTCGGCGGCCGGTCGCCGAGCTGGGCGCACGGGCCTATGCCATCCAATTGTTGTCTGACGCGCGAATCCCGTTCCTGGTCGGCGGCGCCTACGCGTTCGCCCACTACACGGGCATCTATCGCGACACGAAGGACCTGGACCTGTTCATCCGCAAGGACGACGCGGACCGCGCATTGGAAGTGCTCGCGCGCAATGGCTGGAGCACACAGAGCAATGTCCACGGCTGGCTGCACAAGGCCTTCTGGGACGACTTCCTCGTCGACCTCATCTTCGCGTCCGGCAACGGCATCACCGTCGTTGACGACGGCTGGTTCGAGCACGCGGTCCGTGCCCGGCTGCTGAACTGCGCGTGCAATGTGCCTCCGGCGGAGGAAATCTATTGGAGCAAGGCCTTCGTCCTGGAGCGAGAGCGCTTCGACGGGCACGAGCTCACGCACTTGCTCCTGAAGACGGGGCGCACGTTCGACTGGCCGCGGCTGCTGGCGCGCTTCGACCGGTACTGGGAGGTGCTGCTCGCGCACCTGATGTTCTTCCGCTTCGCGTACCCCGCGGACCGCGACATCGTCCCGGAGTGGGTGATGCGCGAGCTGCTCTCCCGCGCCAACAGCTCGCTGGCGGAGGGCAACTGGGACTCGCAGCTGTGCCGGGGCCGGCTGTTGTCGCAGGTCAGCTACCAGGTGGACGTCGACGAGTGGGGCTACGAGGACGGCCGCGCCTGGGATGAATCCGAGCGCAGGCGCGAGTGCGAGCCCGAAGCGGTGCCCGCCGCGAGCGGTACATACGGCGGCCACTGAGCCACGGACCCTGCGCTCGCTTCCCGGGACCTTTCGAGTCCCGGCGTGAGCGCGCCAGGTCCACGGGCCCTGCCACGGCTTCGGCGGAGCCTCACCTTCGGGCAGAGGACCCGCCGAAAGCAGGTGTCATGTGTCACGGAGCGAAACAGGGCCACGAGGTGTCATCGGAATCCTGGGCGTGTTGTGTCTGACGCTCGCGCCCTCCTCGCGGGCACAGGTCTCCGTCACCGGACAGGGAGGACCGCTGCGGCTCGAAGCGGGCTCTCAGTCGGTGGCGCTGTCCCTGGAGGAGGGCGGCGTCGTGCGGGGGCCCGGCGTCGAGCTGCGTCAGCGCGGCGCCGCGCTGGTGGGACAGGTGCGTGGCAGTGACGTGGATGTCGGCTGGGCCAGCGGAAACCTGCTCGGACGCGTGGGGGAGGGCACCGTCGACCTCCGCGTCCTCGAAAGGACGCCAGAGCCGGGCCTGCGTCTGGAGGGAAACTTCGCCAGCCAGCCGTCGAGCCTCGTCATCGCGCCCTTCGCCATCGCTGGCGCCATGGGCGGATGCAACTACACGCTGTCCGTGACGGGAGAAGGGTATTCGGGCTGGCGCACCTGCCAGCCTGGGACGACGCTCCAGCCGGGCCCCGTCTCCCTGTCCCTGCCCGAGGAAGTGCTGCGCCTCGGGCAGGGCGAGAGGGCGACCCTGCTGGCGCTATTGCTGTCGGAGACGATGTTGCCGCCGTGAGGCGGCGCGTGCTCAGGCGAGCACGGTGGTGGCGAAGGACAGCTCCACGCCGTTGTCGCGCACGCGCATGCTGGGCTTGGACAGCCAGTGGCACCGCGGGCAATAGCTGTGCGCACCCGCCTGAGAGGCACGCACAGTCACCTCTCCACCGCAGAGCACGCAGCCGTCGGGGAGGACGAATTCGGCGAACCGCTCGCCGGTGTTGCTCTCGAATTGAGTCATGCCTCTGAGTTAACGCAGGAATCGCGGGGCACAAGGCGACCTGCGGTGTCCCCCGGTCGGGCATGGCCTGGCGGGCAGGCGGGCGGCCGAGCCCTCCTGCATTCCTTACGGGCCCGCCGCGCTTTGGTGGGTGGCCGACACCGCAACCCGGTGATGTCGCGTGTGCGCCCTGGCACGGGGATTTCAAGAGCCCGGGGCATGGATGCACAGGGTGACGGTGGCGGCATGGGTGGGGTGCTGCGGGTGGAGCTCCTCCATGACCGGCGAGGCTGGGGTGTGGAGGTGGAGACGTGGGCCGGGGCCGTGCGTCGATACCGGTATGGCAGCGAGGCCCAGGCCCGCTTCTTCGCCGCGGTGTTCGAAATGGGCCCCCGCGTGCTGCCGCCGGTGAGCACCGGGCGCCGCAAGCGGACCCGCCGGGCGGCCTGAGGCTCCGCGTCTTCCCTCTACCCTCGCGGGCTGCTTTCGGAGAGGCTACGGGCCATGAGTGACGCACCCAAGCCCTTCCTTCACCGTCCCAACCGCCAGCTCATCACCAAGGAGCCGGACCCCGCGGGCCGTTGGTCCAAGCAGTTCCCGGACATGATTGGCTACGCCAGCCAGGGCGGCGGCAAGGTGCCGGCCGACTACGGCTGGAACACCAACCCCAAGCAGTGGCAGGAGGAGATGACGTCGGAGTCGCTGGCCGCGCGCTACGGCGAGCTGCGCATCCTCCCGCCGAAGCCCGAGTCGCCCGCGCTGCCCGAGGGCGCGAAGGCCGAAGGCACCAAGCCGTAATCCCGCTTCAACTGAAGGGCAGGGCCGCGAGCCGCTCCCGAAACCGGCCGAGCAGCTCCCGCGCTCCTGCCTCGTCCAGTCCGTCGCCCGCCTCCTGCCTCGCCTTGCGCAGGAAGGCGTCGAAGGGCGCCGAGCGGCCCTGGAGCGCGCCCGCCGCCTCCACCGCCTCCGCCAGCACGCGCTCCGCGCCTCGTGAGCCCAGCGTGAGGTGCATGTCCGCCTGTTCCAGCTTCATGCCGCAGGTGGCCCACATCGCGCGGTCATGGACGACGAGCCAGGTGCGCGTCACCTCCTCCATCTGCTCATCCAACGTCGTGAGGTAGGGCTCCACCAGCTCTGGCAGCGCGTCCGGCGCCAGCTCCGACTGGGTGGCCGTGTCCAGCAGCCGTGCGCGCAGCTCCAGCACCTGGTGCTTCTGCGGCGTGCGCAGCGCCACTGACGCGGGAAGGGATACGAAGGCGGACAGGCTCTCCGCCACCTGCCGTGCCAGCGAGGGGCGCGCGCGGGCCTCCGCCTTCGCCGCGCGCTCCAGCCGGCCTTGCAGGGAGCGGCGCAGGTCCGCCGCCGCCGCGCGCAGCGCCGCCCGTGCGCCCAGCTGGTGGGCGTAGCCGGGCACCACCTCTTCGCGGCGCACGTCGGCGAAGGCCGAGGCGGTGAGGTACACGAGGTCGCCGATGCGCACGCGGAAGTCGGCGCGGAAGGACTGCAGCTCGGCCATCAGCGTCCAGCGGTCGCTCACCACCTCCGGGCGGCGCATCTGCTGTCCCAGCTCCGCCACACGCCGGGCCAGCCGGTCCGCGATGGCGTGCAGCACCGCCTCCACCTCCTGCGCAAGGCGCTCATCCGAGCTGGCCGGCGGCGGGGCCCAGCCACCGTCGCCGAGCCCGACCGGGCGCGTGGGGGGCGGGAACTCCTGGTGGACGGCGCTGATGAGCTGGTTGACGCCCACCAGTGTGTCGCCAATGGCCGGCGCCATCGTCTCCCACAGCGACAGGTCCGCGCCGCCGTCCGCTTCCACCGACGTGGGCTCGTACTTCGCGATGCTCAGGTGCCCCAGCCGGTCGATGGCCACCGCCGCCGCGCGGTGCACGCGCTCCAGCCGGTCCGCCAGATGCCGGTCGGTCAGTGCTTCCAGGAGCGATTCCAGGCGCACGGGAAGCGCGTCCTGGGGCAGGCGGGATTTGGGCTTGGGCGCTGGCAAGGAGCGGCGACCCTAGCGCACCGTCTTGAGCCACGCGAAGAACGGGGGGCCTCGTCAGGGCCTCGGCTTCCCGGCATAGAGTGGAGGGAAGGGGAGAACCGATGACAATCCGCTTCCGGCGCCGCCGGCTGCTGGGGGGAGGACTGGCTGCGTTGCTCGTGGGGGGCGCGGTAGCCTTTGCCTCCTGGGACGTCTGCCTTTCCGCCTGGGTCCTGCGAGGAGTGAAGGTGCCGAGCTGTCCGGACGGACAGTTCCGCCAGGTGGTGGAGGTCCATGGCTCCGGCCTGGCGCGTGGCGACACGGGGCAGGTGGTGGTCGTGACGCATGCGCTGGCGCCGCACCCGGAATCCGGCCAGATGATGAAGGCCCTGGTGACAAAGGGCACGGCCGCCGTGTTCCTGGTGGACGGGGAGGGGAAGGAGACGCCGCTTCCGCTGTCGAAAGGGACGGAGTGGACGCGCACCACGGACGACCGGGGGCTGTCGGCCCGCGTTGTGCTGCCGGAGGTACCGGACGGTGACTACCAGCTCCGGGCCCGCGTCACCTCGCCGCTGGGTACGGACACCGTGGATGCGCCGCTGCCGCTGTATGCCAATGCCCTGGCGCATGTGCTGACGGACCGGCCCCTGTACGAGCCGGGCCACGAGGTCCTCTTCCGCGCGGTGGTGCTGAGGGCCAAGGACCTGGCGCCGTTGGATGGGCGGCCGGGGACGTGGGTGGTGCGGGATTCCACCGGCGAAGTGGTGCTGGAGGAGCGCGCGCCGGCCGGGCCCTGGGGTGTGGTGGCCGGGCGCTTCCCGCTGGACCGGGGCGCGCCGCAAGGAAGCTGGACGGTGAGCTGGGTGAGCGGCGGGGCGCAGGCCTCGGCGTCCTTCGAGGTGAAGCCCTTCACCCTGCCGCGCTTCCGCGTGGAGGCGCGCAGCGCCCGGCCCTTCTGGCGCGTGGACGAGGTGCCGGTGGTGGATGGGCAGGTGACGTATGCCTCGGGCGCGCCGGTGGCCGACATCGAGGTGGGCCTGACGTGGGACATCCACGGTGACTGGCCCGCGCCCACGGAGTGGCAGGCGGGAGGCCTGCCAAATCGTGCGCGCACGGACGCCGCGGGGCGCTTCCGCCTGTCGCTGCCACGTGTGCCCATGGACCTGCGCGGACAGGCCCAACTGGTGGCGCGTTTGGTGGCGCGGGACGCGGCGGGAGACCGCATCGAAGGCGGCGTGTCGCTGCTGCTGTCCGAGGACGCGCTGCAGGTGTCGGCGGTGACGGAGGTGGAGGGCGGACTGGCGCCGGGCTTCAACAACCGCGTCTACGTGCGCGCGACGACGGCCGCGGGGCAGGTGCTGCCGGGCACGGAGTTGACGGTGAAGCGCGCCTGGGATCCGCGGGACGAAGGCGTGCGCGCGATGACGGACGAGGACGGCGTGGCCGTCTTCCAGCTCGACCCCGGACCTCCCGTCAACGTCGTGGTGCCGCCCATGCCCGTGCGTCCGCCGCTGCCCGAGCCCACGGTGCGGCTGGGGCAGACGCGCAACCTGCTGGCGCCAGGGAGGGAGGCCTCGCTCGAGGATCTGCTCGCGTTGGAGAAGGCGTTGCCCGCGCTCGAGCCCTGTGCGCGCTTCGTAGCGAGCGAGCAGGGAGAGATTGACGTCGAGCTCGGCCTGCGCGTGAGCGCTTCGGGCGCGGTGCTGGACGTGGCGACAGGGGCGAGCTCATTGCCCACCTGCGTGGCCTCCGTGCTGCGCTCACGCACGCTGCCCGCTGGGCGAGAGCGGGTCCTCCACGTGGGCCTGAGCGTCATGGACCCGGGTCTGCCGGAGTTGGCCGTGGAGGTGGAGTCGGCCTATGGCGCGCCTGAATCGCTGGTGGCGGCTCTGGCCGACGCGGCCCGTGATGCGCGCACGTGTCTGCCTCGGGACCTGGGCATGGAAGCCCCGTTGTCTGCGGCCTTGAGCTGGCGGCTGGGGAAGCGAGGCCTGGAGTCGCTGACCTGGGTGACGCTGCCGAAGCAGTCGGGCTCGCTGGCCGCGTCAGCCCTGCCTTGCGTCCAGGAGCGCTTCGCGCGCGTCCGGCTGCCAGAATCGGCGCGGACGGAGAATGCCCTGGGCGTGGCGTACCTCACCGCCCATCCATCCGCCGGAATGGAGCACCAGGACGTCGCCCAGGCCACCACCTTCCTGGGCTACGAGCTGAAGGTGAGCGGCACGCAGGGCGGTGAGGTCGTGGGCGAAACGAAGCTGGTGCTGCGTCCGGCGGAGGTGCCACCTACGCGCCTGCGCGCCACGCCGGTGCTGGCGCGCGGCGGCGAGGAGGTCCGCATCGAGCTGATGCGCGGCCCCCAGTTCGAGGGCCCGCTGCCCGGCACCCTGGTGCTCCAGGCGGGCAACCAACGAATGGAAGAGAAGGTGGACAAGGCGACGCGCTCGGTCCGCTTCAAGCTGCCCGAGGACTTCGAGGGCTGGGCGATGACGTACTGGGAGGGCGCGCAGGGGCGGGTGTACGTGGCGCCGCGCGCGCAGCTCTCCGTGGAGGTGACGCCGGACAAGCAGCGCTACTCTCCCGGCGAGCTGGCCCGGCTCCAGTTGCAGACGCGGGTGGATGGCCAGGACGGTCCGGCGGCGGTGGGCCTCTTCGGCGTGGATGAGACGCTGGCGCAGCTGGCGCCGCTGCCAGGGCCGGACGCGCTGGGGCAACTGCGGCCCGTGCCCACGGTGGCCTCGCCGGCCTTCGGTGTCCTGGACGGTCAGGCGCTGGCCATGGGGCGCATTCGCGGGGCCAACGCGGCGTCGGCGGCGGTGCTGCGGGTGAGCGACGTGCCTCGGCGCGAGCACACGGAGCCCCGCGTGACGGTGAACGCGGTGACGGCCTTCGAGCCGGAGTCGGAGCTGACCGACCCCTTCTACACCGTGCTGGCGGAGCTGCACGCACAGGTGCGCGCCTGGGAGGAGAAGGCGCCGCAGGGGCAGACGCTGGACCCCGCGGGCATGGCCCGGCTGTGGGAGGGCGCGCTGGCGGCGTGTGAGAAGCGCGGCGACAAGGTGACGGATGCCTTTGGCCGCCGGTTGAAGCTGTCGCGGCTGCCCGTGGACCTGCTGGCGCTCACCGACCCGCGGGCGGTGGTGTCCAGCGGCACGCGGCTGCCGGAGGACGTGGAGAACTGGAACGCTTGGGTTGCCCAGGAGGCGCCATGAATCGCTCGTTCTTCGCCGGGGTGGGGTGCTCCCTGGCGAGTCTGGTGGGACTGGTCATGTTCGTGGCGCTCTTCGGTGACAACGTGCGGCGCCTGTTCGGCGCATCCGCTGACGCACTGGCGGGGGCGCCCGCGCCCCAGGCATCGAAAAGCCTCCGCACCTTTGGACAGAACAACTCCGAGTACGACGAGGTGCAAGCGGTGCTGGCCCCCCCGCCGGTCATGGCGGAGCCGCAGATGGAGATCGGGGAGATGGAAGGGGGGATGCTCGGGTTCTCGAGCGCGCTTCGCAGTGCCCGCGGCGTCGTGGTCAAGGATGATGCACGCAAGGGCGGAGGCGGCGCGGAGGCAGACGCCACGCCCAGCCGTGCCTGGTTCCCGGAGACGTTCCTCTTCGAGCCCCTGGTGGTGACGGACGCGTCCGGCGCGGCGACGGTGCCTGTGCGCGTGCCGGACCGCCTCACGCAGTGGCGGGTGCTGGCGCTGGCGCACTCGCGTTCGGGCGCGCAGTCCGGCGCGGTGACGTCCTTCACGGGCACGCTGCCCACGTACGTGGACCCGGTGCTGCCGGCCTTCCTGCGCGCGGGCGACGCCGTGCGGATGCCGGTGCAGGTGATGAACACCACGGACGCGGCGGTGGAGGCGCCCTTGAAGGTGGAGGTGCCGGGCGCGCTGGTGGAGGGCGGCAGCCGCACCGTGCGCGTTCCGGCGCGCGGCAGTGTGGTCGAGTACGTGACGGTGCGGGTGGCCACGCCGGGACAGGTGGCGGTGCGCGCGACGCTGGGTGCCACCGACGCGGTGGTGCGGGACTTCCCCGTGTGGTCCACGGGGCGGCCGGTGGTGGAGACGCGCGGTGGCACGCTGGCGGCGCCGCGCTCGTTGTCGCTCACCGGGGCGGTGGACGCGCAGCCGGGAAGTGAGCGCGTCCGGGTGCGGGTGTTCCCCGGCGGGCTGGGCGTGTTGCGCTCGGAGTTGCTGAACGCGAGCGCGCGCGAGGACGCGGCCGGCGTGGGCTATTCGCTGCTGCTGACGGGCCGCGCGCCGGAGCTCCTGACCGCTCTGGGCGAGACGCGGTCCGCGGAGGCGCTGAAGGCGCTGAGCACGCCCGGGCAGCGGCTGAAGGCGCCCGTGCCCCCGGAGCCCGGTGAAGTGGACGTGGAGTCGGTACGAGCGGGGCTGATGCGGGCGACCCAGCGCGCGCTGCGGTGGAGCCGGGCGCCGGACGTGGCCACGGCGGCGCTGCTGGCGGAGGGCGCGCTGGCACATCCGGACAACCCCGTGCTGGCCCGCCTGGGCGAGCGGCTGGCCGCGCAGGTGGCGGCGGCGCAGCTCCCGGACGGCACCTGCCAGGGCGGCAATGGCTGGACGCTCCAGCGGTTGTTGGTGGCCACCGCGGACTGCACGCGCGCGGTGAACGCGGCGGCGGTGACGCCGGAGGGCAAGCGCCGCGCGGCCTTCTTCACCGCGCGGGCCTCGGGTGCGCTGGAGCGCAACCGGGCGCACGTCAAGGATGGCTACACCGCGGCGGCGCTGCTGGCGAGCGGCGCGGTGACGGGCTCGTTGCGGGACTCACTGCGCGAGCAGGTGCGGGACGCCGTGCAGCGGCGCGACGAGGGTGCCGCGTTCCTGCCCGTGGAGGCGGGCGTGGTGGACGCCGCGGGCGGCACGCCGACGGAGGCCGAGGCCACCGCGCTGGCCGTGCTGGCCCTGGAGGGCGACGCGAAGGCACCCGTGGCGGACCTGGGCGCCGCGTTGCTCGCCAGCTATGAGCCGGTGAACGGCTGGGGCAACGGGCGCGCCAACCGCCTGGCCTTGCAGGCCGTGGTGTCCCTCTTCCGCGAGCCGCTGCCCGCCCAGGTGCGGGTGGTGCTGGAGCGGGACGGCCAGGTCATCACGGAGGGCACCTTCGACGCCAAGGCCCTGCGTGAGGTGCTGTCCCTGGAGGCGGCGGCGCCGGGCTCCGGCGGAGCGCACACCTGGACGGTGCGCGCGGAGCCCGCGGTGCCCGGGTTGGGCTTCGCGCTGGCGTTGAGCGCCGCGGTGCCGTGGACGCAGCAGGCACAGGCCGGGTTGGAGTTGTCCGTGCAGGTGCCCTCGGACGCGAAGGTAGGGCAGCCGTCGGAGGTGATGCTCCAGGCCTCCACGCCGTCGGGCCTGCCGCTGGTGATTCGCCATGGGCTGCCCGCGGGCGTGCAGGTGGACACCGCCAGCCTGGAGGCGCTCGTGCGCGAAGGGAAGGTGGCGTCCTGGCAGAGTGAGGATGGCGCGGTGACGCTGCGGCTTCCTCCCCGAGGGCCGGGCGAGCCCTTCCAGGCGCGCTTCCGCGTCATCCCGACGCTGGCGGGCACGCTCCAGGGAGGCGCGTCGTCGCTGATGGCCCTGTCGCGCCCTGACCTGGTGTCCTACGTACCCCCCGCTACGTGGGCCGTACGCTGAGGAGAAGTCGCTGGCACTTCCTGCCCCCCGGGCCACTGCCCCGGCGCTGCGGGGCGCGTTATGTGTCGACTCGTGGTGACTTCACGGGCCTCCAAGAAATGTAGTCCGCGCTCCCAACTGGGCACTCACGCAGGGGATGCACAGATTTCCCAGCAGCAACACGGAGTCGCAACCGCTCCCAGGGTTGTTTCGTCGTGGGTGGCAAGCATGGAGCTCGACGGCGCGGAGAGGGACGAGCTACAGCGGGCGCTGACGAGCGCGTTTGCCTCGGTGGAGCACCTTCGCCGGGTCGTGGCCGCCACCTGCCGCAGGGATTTGGAAGCGCTGGGCGTCTCCGGTGGGCTGCGTGAGCGCGTCTTCGCGCTCATCCACATGGCGGAGGCGGAGGGCTGGCTGCGCGAGCTGATTCGCGGCGTCTACCAGGCCCTGCCCCGACACCCTCGCCTCCAACGCTTCGTGCAGGTGTACCTCGCGTCCATCCAGCGCAGCATCCCCCGTGTCGGACTGGAGCGCATCTTCGGCAGCGGCCGGGCGGACGCCGAGCGTGAGCACTGGCGCAAGCGCCTGACTTCCATCGAGCGGCAGGTGTGCCGCGTGGAGCCGGAGGTGGGCGCGGCGCTGGGCACCGGCTTCCTGGTGTCTCCCAGCGTCGTGCTCACCAATTTCCACGTCATCGAGAACAGGCTGCTGGAGTCTCTACGGGTGCGCTTCGGCCGCAAGGTCCTCCAGGACGGGACACTGCTACATCCGGGGACGGTGTATCGCGTGACGCGCTGTCTGGCGCGCAGTCCTTACAGCCCCGCGGACCTGATGCACCCGCGTCCGCGTGATGCCACGTCGGGCGAGCTGGACTACGCCTTCCTCGAGGTGGCGGGTGTCCCCGGCGAGGACCTGGTCGACGGGGAGCCCCGAGGCTGGCTGGAGCCGCCCGATTCGCGGGAGTCCTTCACGCCCGGCAGCCTGGTGCTCATCGTCCAGCACCCGGCGGGCCAGCCGATGAGCGTCGCGCTCGATGAGTTCCTGGGCGTCAATCCGGGCCGCACACGCGTGGCGTACCGCGCGTGCACGGGGCCGGGCTCCTCGGGGGCACCCTGCTTCACCCAGGACCTGCGGCTGGCCGCGCTGCATCACAGCGGTGGGCCTCGCGTCCCGTCCGCGTCGGTGGGACACAACGAGGGCATCCCCATCGACACCATCCGCGGCAGCCTGTCCGGGAGCATGTTGAGCCAGTTGGGGTGGGGGTAGGGGCGCGAAGTGGAGGCATGGGGGCCGCCTGATACAGTCAGTGAATGCGTTCCGCTGGCACCCGTCCCGCCGTCACCCACTCCGCGTGGGGGCTCGTGCGTCTTCCGGCCCTGCTCCTGTTGCTCATCCTTCCCTGGGGGGCCGGCGCTGAGCCCTCGCTGCGCGTGGCGGGTGCCTCCGCCAGCAACGAGGTGAAGCTGCGGACAGCGTCGGAGGACTTCCGGCACGTGCTGCGCGTGGATTTGCTGAGCGCGCCGGAGGTGGTCGGCGACGTGGCCGTGGCCGGCGGCGTGGCGAGAGGCGTGGACGGCGAGCTGCCCGGCGGCGTGACGGTGCTGGTGGATCCGCTCCAGTCCCGGGACGGCGTGCAGGTGCCGTTGCAGGCCGTGGTGAAGGAAGCGGAGGCCGGGGGCGCCACGGTGCCCATCTCCACGCGGCGCCCCATCCACGTCGAGCTGTCCGGGCGCCTGCCCGTCACGGGGGACTACACGGGCCATGTGGTGCTGGTGCACGCGCAAGGGCGGGAGACCACCGCGCTCATCGTCACGCGCGTGCAGGCGGTGCCCGCGGTGCAGTTCATCGCCACGTCGCCAGCGGTGACGTCCGCGGGCTGGGGCTGGGGCTCCATCGACGCCACCGTGCGGCTGCCGTTCAAGGAGACGGCGGGCGTGGGCGGTGTCGTGTCGGTGCCCCAGTTGCTGCAATTGCAGCGCAAGGCACCGGACATGGACTCGGCCCTCATCCAGCCGCGCTTCCAGAGCGTGCGCTTCGCGCTGGAGGGCGGGAAGCCGGATGGCGGCAACCTGGATGTCACGTCGGTGGACGGCGGCATTCCCGTGAGCGCGCATGGGAGCGGCGCGCTGCTCTTGAACCTGCGGGGCCTGGAAGGTCCGGGCGAGTACACCGGCACCGTGCGCCTGTCCGTGCGCTCGGGCACGCCGGTGGAGCAGCCCTTCACCTTGTGGGTGAGCTCGCCCTGGTTGTGGGGCGCGCTGCTCATCGCGGCGGGGGCCGTGTCGTCGTTCGGCGTGCGCCTGTACTCGCAGCGCATCCGGCCCCGGACGCTGCGCTTGCAGCGGGTCATGGAGCTGCACCGCCGGCTCCAGGCCGTGGTGAGCGGGCAGGGGGCTCGGGCGCGGGAGGTAGGGCAGGTGATGCTGGGCCAGGTGGACGGGCTCGCGTTGGAGATTCGCCGGCCGGTGCGAGGCATCCGCGTGCGCGACGGGGACCTGACCGCGCTGGAGCCTCGTCTAAGGCTGTACGGCGCGTGGTGTGACACGTCACGCAAGCTGGATGCGCTCCCGGCCGAGCTGCGTCCGGAGCAGGCGAGCCAGTTGCTGGCGGAAGTGGAAGGCGCGCTGCGCACGGAGGACACCGCCACCGAGCAACTGGACCGCCTCGCCGCCAAGGTGCGGGAGCTGGACGTGGACGGACTGGCGCGCGCCGGGCTGGAGGCGCGGTTGCAGGACATCGACCGTCAGGCGCGGACGCTGGTGGAGCAGCACGGTGAGGACTCGCTGGGCTTCCGGCTCAAGTACGAACTGCTGTCCCTGCTGTCGACCGTGCGGGAGGAACTGGCGCGGGGCGCGCTGGACGCCGCCCGGCGCCAGTTGGAGTTCGCTCGCCGCTCGTACTTCGACATCCTCTGCGAGGAGCTGTCCGCGGCCCTGGCGTCCCGCACGCCGCCGCGAGGCTTCACGGAGGAGGAGTGGGAGGCCCTCACCCGGCAGGTGAACACACTGCTGGAGAGAGCCCGCGAGCGCGCGAACACCAGCGTGGATGATGCCGTCCGCATGTACCAGGGCGCGCATGCCGCCTATGTGCGCCAGCTCATCGTGGAGCTGCGCGGCGCGGTGGACGAGGCGCGGCACGTCAGTGAGTCCGAGGCGCAGACGCAGGCGCTCGATGAGGTGGAGGCGCTCCTGCGCGAAGCCATGGGTCTTCTGGTGGCGGAGTCGTCGCACGAGGCCGCGGGGAAGTACGGCGAGGCGCGCGTCCGGTTTGTCTCCGCCAGCCAGTCCCAGCGGATGGCGAAGAGCTTCCACCTGGAGTCGCTCGCGTCGGACGACGGGGTCGACGGGGCGCCCTCCGTGCCTCCTCCCACCGCGCCCAGCGGTGGAAGCATCCTCGCGCTGCCGGAGGCGCCCGCCGGAGGGGCACCCGCGCTGGGCGACTTCGAGGGCATGCCGCTGCCGTCGCCGCGTCACATGTGGCTGGTGGAGCTGGGCGTGCTGGCGCTGCTCACCACGGTGGCGGTGGCGTTGGGGCTTCAGTTGCTCAATGTCTTCTCGCCCACGTGGGGCGGTTTCGGCGCGTGCATGACGGCCTTCCTCTGGGGCTTCGGCCTGCACCAGGTGGGCAACGCCTCCTTCGAGGGAATCACCGGGTTGCTGACGCGCGTGGAGCGGCCGGCCACGCCTCCGCCGGCCACCTGAGCCGCGCGAATCAGCGCCGCCGGTCCTGGATGGTCTTCGCGGTGATGCGGTCCACCACGCCCGGGGCCACCAGCTTGAGGAACTGGGCGACGCGGGCCTTGGTGGTCATCACCACCTCGCGCTCGCGGCGCTCCATGGCGCGCAGGATGATGGCCACGCAGGTGTCCACGTCCATGTTGCCCGCGCTCTCGTCGTGCTTGCTCTGCCGCACGGGCTGGCCGTCCGCGCCCAGCGCGCTGTCGCGGATGTTGGTGGCGACGAAGCCGGGGCACACCACCGTCACGTCCACACCGGTGCCGCGCAGCTCGATGCGCAGCGAGTCGAAGAAGCCGTGCATGGCGTGCTTGCTGGCCGCGTAGCCGCTGCGGTTGGGCACGCCCGTCTTGCCCGTGAGGGACGACACGGCCACCACCAGTCCGCGCCGCGCCTTGAGGTGGGGCAGGGCGTGGTGGGTGCAGTACACCGCGCCCAGGTAGTTGATGCGCATCAGCCGGTCGAAGAGGGACAGGTCCTTCACCTCGTCCACGCGCGCGTCCATCGTCACGCCCGCGTTGTTGACCAGCACGTCGACGCCGCCAAAGGCCTCCACCGCCCGCTCCACCAGGTGGCGGCAGGCCTCCGCGTCACCTACATCGGTGGGCACTACCACCGCGCGCCCGCCGGCCGACTCGCACCGGGCCTTCACCCGCTGGAGCGCTTCCTCATTTCGCGCCGCCAGCACCAGGTTGGCGCCGCGTCCGGCCAGCACCACCGCCAGCGCCTCGCCAATGCCCGCCGAGGCGCCCGTGACGACCACCGTTTTTCCTCGCATGGCGCGCATTCTGGCCCCTCGCCGTCAGAGGGGCCCGGAAAAAATCCGACCACCAGGTGACACTTCAATTCGGGCCCGGTGTTCTGGTCGCGCCAACGTGCTTCGCGAGGGGAAAGACACCATGCCGTCCATCGCCGTTTTCGCCCAGGCCCACCCGGAGCAACTGGGGTGGCTCAGCAGCAAGCTGCTGGGGGTGACGCTCACTTCCGCGGAGTGGGTGCTGTGGGTGCTGGTGTGCCTGTCGGTGCTCTCCATCGCCATCATGCTGGAGCGCACGGTGTACTTCGCCCGTCACCGGCTGCCGGACTCGGAGGCGCTGGCGGTGCGGCTGTCGCGCGGTGAGCTGGACGCGGTGAAGGCCGCCATCCAGGGGCGTCAGGGCATGGAGGCCGCCATCCTGCGTGAAGGGCTGGCGTGCGCCGACCAGGGCGCGGACACGGTGGAGCAGGTGATTGCCTCCACCCTGTCGCGTGAGCGCCCACGCTACGAGCGCTTCCTGTCCTACCTGGGCACGCTGGGCAACAACGCGCCGTTCATCGGTCTGTTCGGCACGGTGCTGGGCATCATCAAGGCCTTCAATGACCTGGGGAAGATGAACGCCCAGGGCGGCGGCGGGGCCATGCAGCAGACCGTCATGGCCGGCATCTCCGAAGCGCTCGTCGCCACGGCCGTGGGTCTGGCGGTGGCGATTCCGGCGGTGGTGGCCTTCAACGTCTTCAGCCGTCAGCTCAAGACGCTCACCAGCCGCGCCAATGCCCTGGGCCACGCGCTGGTGGGCAGTCTTCGCTCGGAGGCCCGTTAGGCCATGGCGGGCAGCGCGCAGGACAACGACGACGAAATCACCGGCATCAACGTCACCCCGCTGGTGGACGTGGTGCTGGTGCTGCTCATCATCTTCATGGTGACGGCCAACTTCATCGTCCGTGAGACGGTGGAGGTGGACCTGCCCCGAGCCGCCAACGGCGGTGAGACGGTGCAGGGCCTGGTCAACGTGGTGCTGGACAAGGAGGGCAAGTTCTTCTTCGACGGCACCGAGATGACCGAGAAGGAGTTGGAGGCGAAGGTCGCCGAGGCGGTGGCCAAGGACAAGGACACGCGCGCCATCATCAGCGCCGACCAGTCGCTGCCCTACGGCCGCGTCATGCGGCTCATCGATGTGGTGAAGGGTCAGGGCATCGCGAAGTTCGCGCTCAACATCGAGAAGGACGTGGCCCCCGCGGCTGCGCCCGCAGCGCCCTGAAGCGAGGCATCAGCGCATGAGTCAGGCGGTCCTCGAAAATAGTCCCACGACGCCCACGCACGACCGCTCGCTCGCCGTGGTGGGCGCATTCCTGCTCGTGTCGCTGGGGATTCACGTCGGCGGCTTCTGGGCGCTGGGGGAGGGCGACTCGCGCTCGCGCCCCGTGCCCAAGCGCCCCGTGGAGATGGTGATGGTGGAGGTGGCGAAGCCGCCCCCGCCGCCCCCCGAGCCGCCGAAGCC
>NZ_SRLV01000123.1:0-19509 GCF_006518205.1 Myxococcus sp. CA005
CTCCGGGGGCGGGGCCTCCGGAGCGGGCTTGGGCGCGTCCACCTTCTTGGGCGGCGGTGGCAACTGCTCCTTGCGCGGCAGCAGCTTGGAGTCGCGCGGCTTGCCCAGGCGCACCAGCGTGGCGCGAATGGGCTTGGTGTCCAGGTCCACCTTGGGCGTGGCGGAGAAGCGCGCGTACGCAATCGCCGCCACCAGCACCAGGATGTGCCCCACGACGGACACCACCACGAAGCGCGACATCCGCGTGGAGCGCGTGACGAGCAGGCTGTGGCTTACCGCGGAGGGCGTCATGGGCTAGCGCTTCGCTTCCTTCGACTTGCCTTTGCCGGTGTTGGACGTCCGACCCGCGGTCGACGGGTCCGTGATCATGCCCACGTTGCCAATGCCCGCGCGCTGGGCCGCGGCCATGACCTCCACCACCACCCCGTACGGCACGTCCCGGTCCGCGTGGAGATAGACTTCCTTGTCGGCCTGCGCCTTGGCGTTGGCGGCGAGCTTCTGCTCCAGCTCCTCCAGCGCCACTTCCGCGTCACCGATGTAGACCTTGCGCCCCGCGTCGATGGAGAGGACCAGTTTCTTCTCCGTGGCCTCCACCGGCGCGGCCTTGGTCTCCGGCAGGTTCACCTTCACGCCCTGCTGGATGAGGGGCGCCGTCACCATGAAGATGATGAGCAGCACCAACATCACGTCCACCATGGGCGTGACGTTGATTTCGCTCATGGTGGTGCGGCCACCGCCGCGGTTGCCTCCGCCCATTCCCATGGTGGCCCCCGGCTACCGGAAGAAGTGACGCTTGATGATGTTGAGGAAGTCCGCGGAGAAGTTCGACATCTCCGTGTCGAACACCTTGATGCGGCTGACGAACGAGTTGTAGGCGACCACCGCCGGAATCGCCGCGAACAGGCCCGCGGCGGTGGCGAAGAGCGCGTTGCCCACCGGCGCGGCCACCGTGGCCAGCGTCGCGTTGCCCTGCTCGGCAATCTGATTGAACGCGCTCAGGATGCCGATGACGGTGCCGAACAGGCCCACGAAGGGCGACGCCGCGCCCACGGTGCCCAGGAAGGACACCCGGTTCTCCAGCTCGGTGATTTGCGCCGTGGAGGCCCGGTGGAGCGCGCGCTCCACGTTCTCGATGCCGCCCAGCCGCTCGGCCAGCGCGCCTTCGGTGCCGCCCTCCTTGGCTTGCGCCAGCTTGGTCAGCTCTTCATAGCCGGCGCAGAAGACCTTCGACAGCGGCGAGCCGTCGAGCTTCTGGGCCGTCTGGTAGATGGCCTCCAGGCGCGAGGCCTTCCAGAAGGTGTCGAGGAAGGTGAGAGACTGTGCGCGAGCCTTGGCGAGCTGGGACGCCTTCATGGCGATGAGGGCCCAGGAGGCCACGGATACGCCCATCAGGAGCAGTAGGACTGCCAGCTCGATGAGGGAGGCGTCGCGGATGATCTCCACGTAGTTCATGGCGCCAAGCGCCAGGGGCAGGTGGGGCGTCATGGGGAGCAGCGCGTAACACTCCGATAAGACAGGGTCAAACAATGGGGAAACGGTTGCTTGCTTGAGCTGGATTGCCCAGGGCGGTGAATAATTCCCGCCGCCGCCCGTCGGATGGGGCAGAAGCGGGCCGAACACCTCACTGCCCCACCGACAGGTGCCCCATGAACTCCCGGTTGCTGGTCGCATTCCTCTGCTTGTTTGCGATCCTCCCTGGCTGTGTCGTCCATGAAGAGCCGTGCTGCGATGTGCCCCGCTACGAGGGGGACGTGACCTTCCGCTGGAGCTTCGGTGGTCAGCGCTGCGACGATGTCCGCGCGGTCCAGGGCGTCAACGTCGTCATCCCCGGCGAGGTGCTGGCCAACGACGGCCGCTACAACTGCCAGGCGAACGGCTTCGACGGCATCGTCCTCCACCGATTCGCGCCGGGGACCTACTCGTTCCGCCTGGAAGGCGTCGGCTACGGCAATGAGTTGCTGTACGAGACCCATGGAACCTTCACCGTGGACGGCAACGTGACGGTGAACGTGGACCTGACCCCGACGGGCGCTCCGCCGTCCTTCGCCTACCTGAGCTGGCTCTTCCCGCCGAACAGCTACAGCCCCAGCCCCAACTGCAACCAGGCGGGGATCACCCACGTCGAGGCGAGCGTGGATGGCGGTGACTGGGCGCGCTTCGAGTGCTGGGAAGGGCACGCCGCCAACCAGATTCGCACGCCGTACCTGGACCCGGGCTACCACGGGTTGGAGCTCGTCGCCGTCGATAGGAATGGCCTGCCTTGGTACTACTTCGGGGGCGACATCCTCACCCAGTTGGGGCAGCCGACCTCCCACACCGGGTCGATGTGGGCCATTGGCGGGGCCTCTGTCCGGTGGGAGCTGCGCTCGCGTTACGGGAACCGCCAGACCTGCTACGAGGCCGGCCTGCAGCGCGTGGGCATCAACTTCCGAGACATCCACACCGGCGAACTGGTGTACGGCGACGTCGGTGACTGGCACGACTGCGTCGATGGCCCGAATGAAAGCTCGGTGGTGGTGTACCAGTTCCTGCGGCCCGGCCGTTACGTGGTGGAGATGTACGCCAGCGCTCGCGACGGTCGCGAGTACTTCTCGCCGAACAACTCGCCCGTCATCGACGTGGTCGCCCACCAGTTCCCGGGCCCGAACTCCTCGCTGCCGGTGTACCTCATCGAGGACTGAGCGCGGCAGGTCGGCTAGGCAGTGAGGGGAGGGCCGGGATGATGCATCCCGGCCCTTCGTGCGTTCAGCGGGGCTGACGCTGGCGCTGGCATCAAACGTGATAGGGACACGCTCCATGCGGCAAGGCAGCCACAGTCCCATTGGTGTCTTCGATTCAGGCGTCGGCGGGCTCACCGTCCTCAAGGCCCTCATGGCCCGGCTCCCCCACGAGAGCACGGTGTATCTGGGGGACACCGCGCGGGTGCCCTACGGCACCAAGTCCGGCGAGGTGGTGACGCGCTACTCGCTGAAGAACGCGGAGTTTCTCCTGGAGCGCGGCATCAAGCTGCTGGTGGTGGCGTGCAACACCGCTTCGGCCGTGGCGCTGCCCGCGCTGGAGGCGGCGCTGCCAGTGCCGGTGGTGGGCGTCATCCTCCCCGGCGCGCGGGCGGCGTTGGCGCGCACGCAGGGGGGCGGGGTGGGTATCATCGGCACACCCGGCACCATCCGCTCGGGGGCCTACCAGCGTGCCCTTGAGTCCGCGGACCCGCGGGTGCGGGCGAAGGCCCGCGCCTGTCCGCTCTTCGTGCCGCTGGCGGAAGAGGGGTGGACCACAGGCGACGTGCCCCTGCTGGTGGCGCGCGACTACCTGGCCGAGTTCACCCGCGACGGCGTGGACACCCTGGTGCTGGGCTGCACGCACTACCCGCTGCTCAAGGGCGTCATCGCGGAGGTGGTGGGGCCCCAGGTGGCGCTGGTGGACTCGGCGGAGGCCACCGCGGACGCCGTGGCCGCGCTGCTGTCGGAGCGGGATGGACTGGCGCCGGCGTCGCGAGGCACGCCGGAGCACGCGTACTACGTCACCGACGTGCCGGAGCGCTTCATGGAGGTGGGGGCCCGTTTCCTGGGCCGGCCCATCACCGCGGCGGAGCAGGTGGACCTGACCTTCTGACGGGGGCGCGCCGCGGACGCACGAACGCCCGCCGCGGCAGGCCGGGCGGGCGTTCTGGTACGGCGGAGGACTACGGGCGCGTGGAGGCGGGCTTCTCCTGCACGGTGGCCTGGGTGAGCAGCTCCTTGGCCGCCTGGACCACCGGGGCCTCGCTGCCACCCGCGGCGACCACCAGCGCGCGCGCCGCCTCCGCGCCGATGTCGTCCTGGCGCGGCAGCAGGCCCGTGGCCCAGGTGATGAGCCGCTCGGCGGTGGGGAAGAAGTGGACCATCGTCAGCGGCTTGTTCATCCAGCCCACGGTGATGCAGTAGTACTTGTTGTACGGCTTGGTGTGGTGAATGCGGTGGTGGTCGGGGGGCAGGATGAGGTGCACGCGCTGGAGGAAGCCGACGAGCGCGGGCGGCGAGTCCATGTGCGACCACTTGTGGAACTGGTTGGTCGCCATCACCCAGAAAATCATCGCGCCGAGAAAGGACGCGCAGAACACCCAGCCCGGGCCGCTCATGGGCAGGCACAGGGCGATGATGGCCACCGGCAGGGAGATGAGGCAGTTGTTGCCGTTGGTCTCCACGAAGTCGTGGCGGGTGATGGCCTTCTCGTCCACGTGGTGCTCGCGGAAGGGGCGGATGAGCGCCTTGCCCAGCACCGGCATCTCCGTGGAGCCCCACGTGTCGCCCATCCAGTGGACGAAGCCGGAGACGAAGTCCGCGGCGAGGTAGCCCAGCAGCACCGCGCTGAGCAGCAGCCACGTGCCAGCATAGGGGGTGCCCCACAGCCGGTACACCAGCGCCACCTCCAGTGAGACGAAGGAGACGATGGCGGCAATCTCCATCGCGCGGATGGCGGGCGAGTACCCCTGGGCCAGCACCTGGGCGTCTTGCTGGCGCACCTTCTTTTCAATCTCTTGGGTCTTCATCCGGGCGTCCTCGCCGTTGGTGGGGGTGTCGAGAACCCCGTCCGTCAGCCTGTACGTATCCCAGCCGCTTTCAGCTTTTCAACGGAACTGCCGGGCAATCGCCGTGGCCTGCACGGTTGGTGGGCCAGGGAGTCACTCGTGTGCGTGTGGCACCACGAAGGATGCGAGCAGGTCACGCTTACCTTGTGTCGTGCGGATGCGGCTGCTACGGTCCGCGACTTCGGCGATGACGAAAACCTTCGAAAAAGCCGTCACCGGCTTCAATCACAACATCAAGCACAAGGGGAAGGTCTACCACGTCCAGACTGAGGACTCGGGCGTCAACAACCCCCACATCATCACCCACCTGTTCGTGGGCGGGAACATCCTCGCGTCGAAGAAGACGTCCTACGCGGACATCCTCAACGCGGAGAACCTCGCGGAGGTCGTGCGTGAGTTGATGGAGGAGCAGCACAAGGAGATGCTGCGCAACCTCATCAACGGGGTGTACGACAGCTACGAGTCCACCGCGCGCAGCTACCAGCCCGGTCAGCTCGCGGCGGACACAGACCCGGCGCAGGTGAAGCTGCAGCCCGGCCAGTCCATGGTGCAGCGGCCGCCTCCGCCTCCTCCTCCCGTGGCAGTCCCCGCGCCTGTGGTGGTTCCTCCGGAGGTCGCCGCGGCGCGCGCCCTCAAGGAGAAGCCGAAGATCAACGAGATTGGCGTGGAGACGCTCTTCGGCGAGGACCTCATCTCCGAGAAGAGCCTCGACGAGGTCATCCTCAGTTACCTGGCGGGTGAGGGCGAGCAGTAGCCGCCCACGCGGTCTTCCGGATGTGGGCGCCTGGCGTGCCCGTCCGGACATGTCTCCAGGGCTTCGTACGGCCTGGGCGAGTGGGCAGGAGTCCCTCTCGCGGGGCGTGCGTGGGGGATGCCGTCCGGGCGTGGTAGGTTGGCGGCCTTCCGCTCGCCGCCATGATTCAGTTCTTCCACGTATACAAGGCGTATCCCGGCGACCCACCGGTGTTGTCGGACATCAACCTCAACGTGGAGAAGGGCGAGTTCGTGTTCCTCACGGGCCCTTCGGGCGCGGGGAAGACGACGCTGCTGAAGCTCATCTTCTGCGCGGAGAAGGCCACCAAGGGGCAGATTCTCGTGGGCGGCCGCAACATCGCCCGCATCCGTGAGTCCGCGGTGCCGTACCTGCGGCGCAATATCGGGGTGGTGTTCCAGGACTTCAAGCTGCTGCCGCACCGGACGGTGGAGGACAACGTGTCCTTCACGCTGGACGTGCTGGGTGTGCCCCGCGCGGAGGCGCGCGAGAAGGTGCGGCGCATGCTCAAGCTGGTGGGGCTGGAGCACAAGGCGGGCTCGTTCCCGCTGCGCTTGTCGGGTGGAGAGCAGCAGCGCGTCGTCATCGCGCGGGCGCTCGTCAATGACCCCACCATCCTCCTGGCGGACGAGCCCACCGGCAACCTGGACCCGGCGCTCACCGTCGAAATCATGGACCTGCTCACGCAGGTCAACGTGCGCGGCACCACGGTAATGGTGGCCACGCACGACGCGACGCTGCTGTCGCGTTACCAGAAGCGCACCGTGCGCCTGGAGCGCGGGCAGATTGTGTCCGACGAGGACGGCGTCAAGGCGGCGCGCCGGATGGTGGTATGAGCGCGCTGTCGAAGGTGACGTACTTCTGCCGCTCGGCGGCGGTGGGGCTGAAGCATTCGCCCTTCGTGCACTTCATCGCGGTGACGACCATCGCCATCGCCTTGTTCTCCGCGGGCATGGCCCGGGGCGCGGCGCGGGTGCTGGACAACCTCCTGGCGTCGCTCGGCGGCGAGGTGGAGGTGACGGTGTATCTGTCGCCGGAGCTGGACGCGGACGAGGTCCACGGGGTGCGTGCCCTCGTGCTGGCGCTCAGCGGCGGTGAGGTGACGCTGGTGTCGCCGGACGCCGCGCTCTCACGGCTGCGCACGGAGCTGGGCGACCTGGGCGAGGCGCTGGCGGAACTGCCAGAGAACCCGCTGCCGGTGTCGCTGGAGCTGCGCGTGCCGCCGGAGCGGCGCAACCCGGACGCGCTCCTGGCGTTGGCGAAGGCGCTGCGAGCGGCGCCTGGCGTGGCCGGCGTGGACTATGGCGAGGCGGCGGTGCAGCGGCTGTCCGCCATCGCCCGGGCGCTGCGCTTCGGTTCGCTGGTGGCCTTCGCGGTGGTGCTGGGCGCCACCGTGGTCATCGTGGCGGCGACGCTGCAGTTGGCCATCTATTCGCGGCGCGGCGAGATTGAAATCCAGAAGCTGGTGGGCGCCACGGACCGCTTCGTCAAGGCGCCCTTCCTGCTGGAGGGACTGCTCCAGGGCGTGTTGGGCGCGGCGGTGGCGCTCTTCGGGCTCTGGGCCTTCGGCCGGGTGCTCGGGCCCACGTTGGGCGCGCTCTTCGCCTTTCTGTTGGGGCCCGGCGTCGCGGCGCCGTGGGTGGAGCCCCGGCTGGCGCTGGAGCTGCTGTGCGCTGGCTGCGGCCTGGGACTGGGCGGCAGCTTCGTCGCCGTGGGGCGCTTCCTCCGCGTATGAGCCGGCGCCTCCTCCTCCTGGCACTGGGGCTGTGGGCCTCGACGGCGACGGCGGCTCAGGCGACGGCGGCCGAGGAGGCCGAACAGGCCGCGGTGCGTGAGCGGCTGAGCGCGCAGCGCGCGACGCTGGCGCTGGTGGAGGCGAAGAAGCTCTCCGTGCTGGAGGGCGTGGAGCTGATGCAGGAGATGGCCGCCTTCTCCCGCCGGCGCGTGCGCTCGCTGGAAGGGGACCTGGCGGTGTTCCGCCGGCGCGTGCTGCTGGCGGAGCGCGAGCAGGCCGTGCTGGCCGAGGCGCTGAAGCTGCAACTGCGCCGGCTGTCTCCGCGCCTGCGCACGTTGTACCGCCTGATGCGCCGCCGCCCGCTGGAGGTGCTGCTGTCGGCCGAGGACTTCGCCGCGCTGGTGTGGCGCGCCCGGGCGCTGGAGGCCAGCATGTCCGGCGACCTGGAGCTGCTGCGCACCGTGCAGCGTGTTGCGCGGCTGCAGCGTCAGGCGACGCGCGAGCTGGAGCGGCTCCAGGCGTCCCTCGCCGCGCGCATGGCCTTCCTCCAGGAGCAGGAGCGGCTCGCCCGCATGCAGCAGGAAGGGCTGGAGGAGGTGGTAGGCACGCTCGCGGGCGAGGCGGAGCTGGCCCGGCGCGCGGTGCGCGAGCTGGAGCAGGCCGACGCGGAGCTGACGCGCATGGTGCAGGACCTGAAGGAGCTGCCCGCGACGAGTGGCTTCGGCGCGCTTCGAGGCAGGCTCCCCCGGCCCGTGTCAGGCATCGTCGAGGTGGGCTTCGGCAAGGTCGTCAACCCGCGCTTCAACACTGTCACCGTCCAGAAGGGCCTGGACATCCGCGCCGCCGCGGGCACGCCGGTGCGGGCCGTGGCCGAGGGCACCGTCGCCTACGCCGGCGCCCTCCGCGGCTACGGCAACCTGCTCATCCTGGACCACGGCGACGGCTACCACACCCTCATGGCTCACCTGTCCTCCATTACCCCCGAGCTGGGCGGCGTGGTGCTCCCCGGAGATGTGGTGGGCGAGGTGGGGGACACTGGCTCCCTCAAGGGGGCCTACCTGTACTTCGAGGTGCGCAAAGGCGGGCAGGCGGTCGACCCCGCCCTGTGGCTGGTTCCCGGGTCCTGACGCGTTGCAGCAAGTTCGCGGACGCGTTGTTATTGTCGTGGGACCCTTCTGCGAGGAGCAGGCGAGCGCATGGACCTGATGGGCGGAATGCAAAAGGCGCTGCGGCACATGCTGGTGGCGCGTGGTGTCGAGTCCACGACAGTGCAGGTCGGTGCCCAGACGGTGCACCACTACGCGTTGACGGGGCAGGGCAAGGGGCCACCCGTGGTGCTGGTGCACGGGCTGGGCGGCTCAGCGAACGGCTTTGGACGCACGCTCTTCGGGATGGCGAAGCGCTTCTCGCGCGTGTACGCCCCGGACCTGCCGGGACACGGATTCTCCGTGGAGTACTGCGGCGGCGAGGTCTGCGTGCGCAACCAGTTCGACGTGCTGCGCGCCTATGTGGAAGAGGTGGTGAAGGCGCCGGCCTTCGTGGTGGGCAACTCGCTGGGGGGCGCCATGGCGGTGAACCTGGCAGCGGAGTACCCCGAATGGGTCCGCGCGCTGGCGCTGGTGGCTCCCGCGGGTGCGCAGTTGCCGGAGGCGGAGAACACCGCGCTGCTCAACTCGTTCGTCGTGAAGTCCCCCGCGGAGGCGCGTGCCTTCACGCGGCGGTTGTTCCACCGTCCGCCCCTGCCCGCGCTGCTGTTCGCCTACGAGCTGCGGCACTTCTACGACACACCCACCGTGCGGGCGCTGACCGCGGAGGCGCTGGCCACGCGCGCCTGCCTGGAGCCGGAGCAGGTGCGCAACCTGGCCATGCCGCTGCTGTTCCTGTGGGGCGGCAGTGAGCGGCTGCTACCGTCGGAGACGCTGAAGTGGTACCGCGCCCACCTGCCTGCCCATGCGCAGGTGCGCGTGGTGGATGGCTTCGGGCACGTGCCGCAATTGGAGCGTCCGGACGAGCTGGTGTCGCACCTGGTGCGTTTCGCCGACTCGGCGGAGCTGTGAGGGCCGGGTAGACTGGTACGAGCCTTCCGGGGCCGCCCCGGGAAAGGACGTACCGACGTGACGGGTTCCTCCCAGCCATGGCGCGCGGCGCTGACCGCCTTCTTCCTCCTGAGTGCTCCGTGGGCGCATGCCGCGGAGCCGCTCAGGAAGGACGCGGGGACGGCGGGCCGCGCGGAGCAGGCCGAGCGCGATGACGCCACGTACCGGCAGCTGGAGGTGTTCGCGCGGGTGCTCTCCTACGTGGAGAACAACTACGTGGAGTCGCCGGACCGCCAGCGGCTCATGTACGGGGCCATCCAGGGCATGTTGGAGACGTTGGATCCGCACACGGTGTTCCTCCCGCCCGACGTGTACCGGGAGATGAAAATCGACACCTCGGGCGAGTGGGGCGGCCTGGGCATCGAAATCGCGCGCAAGGGCGAGCGCATTGTCGTGGTGGCGCCCATCGACGACACGCCCGCGGCGCGCGCGGGCATCAAGGCCGGCGATGAGCTGGTCGGCATCGACGGTGAGCGGACCGAGGGCATGGATGTGGGGCGTGCGCTGCAGAAGATGCGCGGCCCGGCCGGCGGGCGCGTGCTGCTGACCATCATGCGCGAGGGCTTCAGCGCGCCGCGCGAAATCGCCATCATCCGGGACCACATCCGCATCGTGTCCGTGGAGGGCGCGCTGCATGGTGGCATCGGCCATGTGAAGGTGAAGAACTTCCAGGACCGCACCGACCTGTACCTCCGCAAGGAGCTGGACCGGCTGCGCGCGCTCAACGGTGGCAAGGAGCTGCGCGGGCTGGTGCTGGACTTGCGCAACAACCCGGGCGGGCTGCTGGACCAGGCGGTGGCGGTGAGCGACCGGTTCCTGCCGGGCAACCTGCCCATCGTCTCCACGCGGGGGCGGGATGGCCGAAGCGCCACCGTGGAGCGCAGCAAGGACCGCGACACGGAGAAGGACTACCCCGTCGTAGTGCTGGTCAACGCGGGCAGCGCCTCCGCGTCCGAAATCGTGGCGGGCGCGCTCCAGGACCATGGCCGCGCGACCATCCTGGGCGCGCCCACCTTCGGCAAGGGCAGTGTCCAGACGGTCATCGAGTTGGAGGATGGCTCCGGGCTGAAGCTGACCATCGCGCGCTACTACACGCCCAAGGGCCGCAGCATCCAGGAGCGCGGCATCACCCCGGACTTCCTCGTCCCCGACGAGCCAGGAGGCAAGGTGCCGCGCGACGTGGTGCGGGAGAAGGACTTGCGGCGCCACTTCCGCGCCGAGCCGACGGCGGCGACCGAGCCGGCCGCGCCGGAGCCTCGAGGGCTGCCGGAGAATCTCAAGCCCTGGGACGTCACCGCGAAACTGGAAGACTATCCCTTGAGGGTCGCCCTGGACTATCTCCACGGAATGGCATCCGCTCCCGCGCGCACTCCATCCCGGGCAGCGGGTCGTTGAGGACTCCTTCTCACTTGCATTTCGCCGTGCAGTCCGTTTGATGCGCAACGGGCAAAAGGTGAACGAGAGATGCGACCTTCGAATGTGCGAGCGGTTCACGCCGCGTTGAGTGGATGGCTGGTGGGACTGCTGGCCGTGGGACCCGCGGCGGCGCAGACGCCGGTGTCCTCGCGGCTGGTACCCCGGGCCTTGAGCGCGGCGACGGCGGACGCGCCGGCCGATGCGGCATCGGTCACCGTGGTGGCCATTGCGTTGGACGCGGAGGCCCGTGGCGACGCGGCCCGGCTGGCGCGCGAGGCGGAGCTGGCGGTGACGCGCTCGGGGCGGCTGAAGCTGGTGCGCCTGTCGGACGCGCTGGACGCGGACGGGCAACGCGAGCGCCAGGCCCGTGAGGCCGAGGCCGCCGAGGCGATGAAGGCGGGCCAACGCGCCTACGACGAGCTCGACACCGAGAAGGCGCTCGAGCACTTCGACAAGGCGGTGCGCGGTTACGAGGGCGCCGACCTCTCCCAGCGCTTCACCGAGCTGAGCCGCGCGCGGGTGATGAAGGCCGCATCGCAGGTGGCCAACGGTGAGAACACCGCCGCGCAGTTGGAGATTCGCACCGCGCTGGCGCTGAACCCGGAGGCGCGCTTCTCGCCCAACTTCTTCCCACCGGAGGAGATGACCTTCGTGGAGAAGGAGCGCAAGGCGGTGCTCACCGGCACCAAGTCCAGCCTGCGCGTGAGTACCGAGCCGGTACCGGCCCAGGTGTTCGTGGACGGCCAGTTCCGGGGCATCTCGCCGGTGGACGTCGCCGACCTCACGGCCGCGGACCACTACGTGACGGTGGTGGCGCCGGGCTACGCGCTGACGCAGCGCCGGGAGCGCGACGGCGAGGTCAGCCTGACGTTGGCCCCCGTGGCGGCGCAGAAGGGCCTGCAGACGTTCACCGAGCAGGCGGCGCGCAAGCCGGAGAGCCCGGAGCGCGACGCGGCCCTGCGTGAGCTGGGAACGCTCGCGGGCGTGTCCCAGGTGCTGGCGCTCCTGGTGCGCGGTGGCGCAGGGACCGCGCCGCTGGAGGTGACAGCCCTGCGCCTGGACGTGTCGGATGGCCACAACCAGGCCTTCGCGCTGGGAACGGTGCCGCGCGGGGAGGGGCTGGTGGATGGTTCGCAGGCGCTGCTGGCGCAGTTGGTGTCGGCGGATGCGCCGCGCCAGGGCGGAAAGCCGGTGACGCACTTCGCGGGTGGCGTCAGCAACACGCGCCGCACCGTGGGCTACGTGCTGATGGCCACCGGCGTGGCGCTGCTGGCCGGCGGCGTCTACTTCGGCATGGAGGCCTCCGCGAAGTCGGATGACTTCAAGCGCGCGGCGCAGAACAGCAGCCGCGCCCAGGACCTCAAGAGCACGGGCAAGTCGTACGCGCTGGTGGCCGACGTCGGCATCCTCCTGGGCCTCGCGTCGGCGGGCGCGGGCGGCTACCTGGCCTTCGCCAACGGCGGCGGCGGTGGTTCGAAGTCGACCTCCCGCGCGAGCCGCCCCGCGCCGTCGCCCGTCCCCGCGGCCGCGCCGCAGGACACGCCTCCCGCACCGAAGGAGGCCCCCGCCGCGGAGAAGGAGCCGTTGCCCATGCCTCCGCCCCCCGCGCAGACGGCGCCTGCCTCGAAGCAGAAGGAGCCCAGCACGTCCAACAAGCGCGCGCAGGAGGACGAGGCGCGCCAGCGCGAGGAAGAGCTCCGCAAGCGCCGTGAAGAGGTGGAGCGCCAGCGCAAGGAGCTGGAGGAGCGGCGCAAGCAGGAGGAGGCCGCGGCGCAGCGCGAGCAGGAAGAGCGGCGTCGGCAGGAGGAGCGGCGGCGAGAGGAAGAGAAGAAGAAGCGGCCCGCACTCGACGATGACGATCTCCGGAACTACTAGCCATGCGCCGTCCCTTGCGAAACCTCGTTGCTTTCATGGCCCTGAGCACCGGGCTGTCCGCGTGCAGCCTCCTCGTCGACTTCGACGAGGAAGGGCAGCCCTGCGATGAGCTCAACCAGTGTCTGGAGGGCTACACCTGCGTCGACAACGCGTGTGCCCCCGACGACGGCGCGCCGTCCGATGGCGGCTCCGATGCGGGCACCGATGGTGGCCTGAACACCGACGGTGGCCTGACCACGGATTCGGGAACCCTTGACCCGGACGCGGGCTCGGAAGAGCTGGACGCCGGGCTCCCGGACGACGCGGGCACCACCGAACCGGGGCCCGTCCTGGAGCCGGAGTTCCCGGCCAGCTGACCTGCCTCACCCGAGGTCCGCGGCTCGCGGCGTGGAGACGGAGCGGCGCCTGACGCGGGCCGCCCGCTCCGTGGCGCCCCGGCCACGCCGCGGCCCGGAGGACACGCCTGCTCTTCGCGCACGGCGTGGCTGAAGTCCCTCACCCGAGGCGGTTTCCGAGGGAGACCGTCCCGCTCCGCCCACCGCCGCGTGGCTGGCATCATCCATGCTCTGTGCTCCGCCCAGGAGGCAACATCGACATGGGCAAGCGCGTGGGAGTGCTGATGGGCGGGTGGGGCGAGGAGCGGGAGATTTCGCTCAAGACGGGAGAGGCCGTGGTGGCGGCGCTCGAGTCCCGGGGCCATCAGGTGACCCGCATCTTCGCGGGGCCGGGCCTGGACCGGGCACTTCGCGCGGCCGAACTGGACGTGGCCTTCGTCGCGCTCCACGGGCGCATGGGCGAGGACGGCCGGGTGCAGGGCCTGCTGGAGTTGCTGGAGCTGCCGTACACGGGCTCGGGCGTGCTGGCGTCGGCGCTGGCCATGAACAAGCCCTTCGCCAAGCGGTTCTTCCGCCTGCACAACCTGGCCACACCCCATGGCTACACGGTGGCGCGCGAGGACGCGTGGCGCGCCCTGGCCCTGCACGGCGACCTGGGCTTCCCGTGCGTGGTGAAGCCCGCGTGCGGCGGCTCGTCGATGGGGCTTGCCTTGGTACGTGAACCGGAGGCGCTTGCGTTCGCGGTGGCGCAGGCCAGCCGGTTCGGCGGCGAGGCCCTGGTGGAGCGCTACGTGGCGGGCCGGGAAGTCACGGTGGGCATCCTCGGAGGCCAGGTGCTGGGCAGCTGCGAGGTGGCCACGCCGCGCGAGGGCTTCGACTTCGACGCCAAGTACAAGGGCGGAGCCGCGTACTTCTGCCCACCCCGGCTGTCTCCCACCCGCGTGGCCAACGTGGAGGCCCTGGCACTGGCGGCCTACCGCGCGCTGGGCTGCCGCGGGCAGGCGCGGGTGGACCTGATGTGCTCGGACACGGAGAACGACGTGGTGCTGGAGGTGAACACGCTGCCGGGCTTCACCCCCACCAGCCTGCTGCCGAAAATCGCCGCCAGGGCCGGGTTGGACTTCGCCGCGCTGACGGAGCGCATCCTGGCGCTGGCCACCCGTGACGAAGCCGGTGTCCTGGAGGCTCCCGCCGTGGAGACTCCGCCGGACCTGGGCGTGCCTCGCCGCGCGGTGAGCTGACCCCTCAGGTCGGTCAACCCCTGGCGTTGTTTCAACCCCGGCGCCAGGGACACAAGCTGGGTGTCATAGGAGTGACGCAGGGTGTCAGCGCCCCGTGAACGGAACGTTCAAATCCGGGGAATAGTTTGACACGGCCTTGAACGCATTCCTATTGTCCGGCGCCGATCACTCCCCGAAGGTCAAAACCTTGTCTTTTCGGGTACATACGATGTGGGGGCTTGGATGACCCATCTCGCGCCGGTCCGCGCGAGACGGAATCAGCCGGGCCACTCCGCACGGAAGGACCGCAGGCCCTCTGGGCTGTGGCAGGGGTTGAGCGTCACCGATGACCACCGTCGAGATCATCTTCCTGGGCGTCTATTTCAGTCTCTTGTGCGTGCTGGGAGTCTACGGCTCGCACAGGTACCGGATGGCGTTCCTGTACTACCGGCACAAGTTCAAGCTGCCGACGCCGAAGGGCGCGCTGGAGTCGCTGCCCAAGGTCACCATCCAGCTCCCCATCTTCAATGAGATGTACGTGGTGGAGCGCCTGGTGGAGTCGGTGTGCCGCATCGACTATCCGCGCGACCTGCTCGAAATCCAGGTCCTCGACGACTCGACGGATGAGACGTGTGGCATCGCCCGGGCGTGCGTGGAGCGTCAGCGCCAGAAGGGGCATGACATCGTCTACATCCACCGCGTCAACCGCCAGGGCTTCAAGGCGGGGGCGCTGGAGAACGGCCTGAAGCTGGCGAAGGGCCAGTTCGTGGCCGTGTTCGACGCGGACTTCGTGCCCAGCCCCGACTTCCTGATGCGCACCGTGCCGTTCTTCTCGGACGACAAGGTGGGCATGGTGCAGGTGCGCTGGGGCCACCTGAACCGTGAGTTCTCGCTGTTGACGCAGGCCCAGAGCATCTTCCTGGATGGGCACTTCATCATCGAGCACACCGCGCGCAACCGCGCGGGCTGCTTCTTCAACTTCAACGGCACCGCCGGCATCTGGCGCCGTGACACGATTTCCGACGCGGGCGGCTGGCAGCACGACACGCTCACCGAGGACCTGGACCTGAGCTACCGCGCCCAGTTGAAGGGCTGGCAGTTCGTGTTCCTGCCCGAGGTCATCTCCCCGGCCGAGGTGCCGGTGGACATGAACGCCTTCAAGAGCCAGCAGCACCGCTGGGCCAAGGGCTCCATCCAGACGGCGAAGAAGCTGCTGCCCACCATTCTCAAGAGCGACCTGCCGCTGGTGGTGAAGCGCGAGGCGTTCTTCCACCTCACCAACAACATGGCGTACCTGTTGATGGTGCTGCTGTCGGTGCTGATGCCCATCAGCATGGTGGTGCGCTTCCAGCACGGCCTCTACGGCACGCTGTTCCTGGACCTGCCCTTCTTCCTCACGGCCACCGCCAGCGTCTGCTTCTTCTACGTGGCGGCGCAGCGTGAGCGCGGCGCGAAGGGGTGGGAGCGGGTGAAGTACCTGCCGTTCCTCATGAGCCTGGGCATCGGCATGGCCATCAGCAACGCCAAGGCGGTGGCCGAGGCGCTGCTCAACCAGCAGTCGGGCTTCGCGCGCACGCCGAAGACGGGCGCCGAGGGCAAGAAGGCCGTCACCGTCAAGAAGGCGTACCGGGGCAGCAAGTCGCTGCTACCGCTGGTGGAGCTGCTGTTCGCCGCGTACTTCACCGGCGCGCTGTGGTTCGCCATCGACGCGCGCATCTACACGTCGGTGCCCTTCATCGTCCTGTTCCTGGCGGGCTTCCTGTACGTGGGCAGCTCCAGCCTCCTGCAGGGACTGTCCGGCCGGATGAAGCTGGTGGAGTCCACCCCCGCGGTGGACGCCGCCGACGAGCAGCCCCGCCGCGCGGCCTGAGCGGCATCCTTCCTTCGGGAAGGCCGGGGGTGAGGCTGGCACCGCGCCGCCTCACCCCTTTCGCGTTTCTAGGTGCCGGCGTCCGGCGAAGTGCCCGCGTCCGGCGGGCCCCGCAGCAGCACCTGCTCCAGCCGCACGCTGGGGGCGCCCGACGGAGCCGTGCGGCAGTCCTCGTCGATGGAGGTGCTGGCCGCCGAGCGCAGCGTCAGGCCCGCGTCCGTGCACCGCACCACCTCTGTCGGAAAGGTGACGGGGCAGGGCGTCCCCGCGCCGGAGAAGCCGGTGGCACGCGTTTCGCCCACGAAGCCCGCGGGGGTGCGCCGCAGGACGATGGACGGCGAGCCCGCGTCCGGGGCGTCCACCGCTGCCGAGTCATGTGCGCGGACGACGGCGAGTGAGAGTGTGCTGCCGTCATCGTCGCCGTAGTACCGGAAGGCTGGATTCCCCGCGTGGTGGTACTCGCCGCCCTGGTTCTGCTCACAGCTGGCGGGAATCTTCACCGCGGGTGGAGGGGGCGGCACGGGCTCCGTCCGGGGCGGCGCCTTCGCGGAGCACGCGGTGAGGGAGAGGACACTGAGGTGGAGGGCCAGTGTGGGCAGGGCGCGGTGCATGGGGTGCGGATACTCTCCCAATCCGCAAGGCCCTGGGACTCTGTTTGATTCCCTTGGGATGACTCTCTAACCTTCGGTTCGTCATGAGCCTCCACCGCATCGTCGTCTTCGCCCTGGTGACTGTCCTGGCCGCCCCTTCGGCCGCGCTCGCGCAGGATGACTTCCTGGCGCCGCTCACCGCGCCGTCGAAGCCCAAGACGGGCAAGCCCAAGGTGGTCAAGAAGAAGCCCGCCAAGAAGCCCGCGCGCGCGAAGGCGCCCCCGAAGGGAAGCAAGAAGCCCGCGGCCGAGGACGACCTGCTGCTGGCGCCGTTGACGCCCGTGAAGACGGAGGTGCTCGTCCGGATGACGGGCAACGTGCGCGGCGCGAAGCTGTTCGTGGATGGGAAGGAGTTCGGCGTCCTCTCCTCGGCCGCCGTGCCGGTGGAGGTCCGTCCGGGCGAGCACCACCTGGTGGTGCGCCGGCAGGGTTACGCCGACTTCACGCGGCGCATCGACGTGAAGTCGGGCACGCAGGCGGAGGTGCTGGTGTCCATGGACGCCACCATGGGCTTCGCCACGCTGACGGCGGACGTGGCGGACGCGGTGGTGATGGTGGACGGGCAGCAGGTGGGCGCCGTGCCGCAGGCCAACGTGTTGCTGCGCCCGGGTTCGCGTGAGATTGAGTTCCGGGCCCCGGGCTTCAAGCCGGACGTGCACAACATCACCGTGTTCGCGGGCCGGACGTACGAGGTGACGGGCAACCTGCGGCCCCTGCTGGACACGTCCGTGGCCACCGCCGACGTGCCGAAGAACCCGGTGTTGGAGCCGTCCTCGAAGCTGGACCCCGACGACGAGACGGCCCCGGGCCTGTCGTTCGCAGGGGACCCGGAGACGCCCGAGGTGGAGGGCTCCAAGCCGTGGTACGGCCGCTGGTACGTGTGGGCTGGCATTGGCGCGGTGGTCGCCGCCGGCACGGTGGGCGCGGTGATGGCGACACAGGGTGGTGGCGCCAGCCCGCTGAGCCCCGATGATGTGTGCAGGCCCGCCAACTGTGACGCCGTGCTGGGTGGCATCCGCTCGGTGCGCGGTGGAGGTGTGCGGCTTCAGGCTCCTCCTCCCGCCGGCGCGATCCGCTTCTGAGGCGGTCGTGAATCGTCCCGCCCTCGACGTGGGCGGGACGGCGCCACGGTTCTACTGGTCGCGCAGGTCGTCGTTGTCGGCGCGGCTGCCCGGGGCGAGCAGCAGGTACACGTCGCTCACCCGTCCCACGCCCCAGGTGTCCAGCGCGGTCGCGCGGACCTGGAAGGGGGCGGAGTCGGGCAGCAGGTGGGTGATGTCCACTTCGCCCGCCTCGAAGTTGAAGGCGCGGCGGCCCACGCTGTCCACCTGCTCCCGGCCCATGTGGACCGCCTCGGTGAAGCCCACCGTGGCGCGCCGGGTCACCTGCCCACTGGCGTCCAGCACCTCCAGCAGCAGGAAGTTGTCCACGGCGATGCCGAGCGTGCCCTTCGCGTCGCCGTAGAGGCGGGCCCGGTGTCCGTCGAGGCTCAGCGTGGGCGTCTGGCCGGTGGCGACGACGCGCGGCGTGCGCTCGCCTTCGGTGGCGTCCACCTCGATGTCTTCGCGCAGCCTGGTCAGCGTGTGTGTCTCCCGGGCGGGCGTGTCCAGCAGGAGCCGAACGGCACGGGGCTCGGTCGAGGTGGAGGTGGGCGTAGCCGAGGCGGGCACCTGCCGCGCACAGGCCATCAGCCCCAGGGTGGCGGCCATGACGAGCGTTCGAGAATGCATGGGAGGTCCAGGGTAGATGAGCAGGGGTGCCCCGGGTCAATTAGCATGGCCGCATGCGGACCTTCCTCCATGGGTGCCTGCTGTGGTGTGTGCTCTCTGGGGCGCCAGCGTGGGGCAGTGCGCCCGCGGAACCCCTGGTTTCTCCCGAGGTGCAACTGTGCCTCCAGCACCTGAAGCCCGCCGAGCGTGAGCGGGCCGCGAAGGCGCTGGGGCCCTTGGAGGAGCTGCCGCTCTACCGCGTGCAACTGGAGGTGGACCCGGAGACCCGTGGGGTGAAGGGCCGGGTGCAGGTGGAGGTGCTGGCCCGGAAGCATCCGCTCACCGAGTTGTACCTGCGGCTGACGCCCAACGCGCAGGGCCGCCGGGTGACGCTGTCGGACGCGAAGCTGGGAGGCCGGCCCGTCAAACTGGAGCGGCCGGAGCCCACGCTGTACCGCCTGTCCCTGGAGTCCGAGCCCGTGCCGCCGGGCGCCGCTGCGGTGCTGGACGTCGCGGTGGAGGGCCTGGTGCCGCGCGCCGCCGCGCCCTCGGGCGGCGGTGCGGGAGGCCTCCTCGGCGGTTTGATGGGCGGTGGGGACGGGCGTCCCTCCGGCGGGGACCACGGGGCCTTCTCCGCCACGGCGGATTTCATCAGCCTGGTGGGCGTGGTGCCCCAGGTTCCGCCGGTGGGCGAGAACGGCCAGCCCTGGGATGGGCCGCAGGGGATTGGCGACCTGGGCCTCTATGAGCCGGCGCACGTGTTGGCCACCGTCACCGTGCCCACGGGCTGGGCGGTGCACGCCACGGGCGTGCCCATGGGCGAGGTCCCGGAGCGGGATGGGCGGGTGCGCTACGCCTTCGCCGCCGCGGCGGTGCGCGACTTTCCCCTCTTCGTGTCGCGGGGCTACGCCAGCTCCACCGCCACGGTGAATGGCGTCACGGTGGAGAGCCACTACGCCGCGGCGGACCAGGCCGCGGGCGAGCGCGTGTTGAAGTACGCCACGTCGATGCTGGCGGAGTTCGAGCGCCGTCTGGGGCCGCTGCCGTACACGCACTTCCGCGTGGTGCAGGCGCCGCTGTCGGGAGGCGCGGGCGGCATGGAGTTCCCGGGGCTGGTCACCATCGCGACGCAACTGTATCGCGGCGCGGCGGGGGCCTCCGAGATGCTGGGCGGTAGCATGCAGGGCATGGAGGACCTGGAGGCGATGCTGGGCATGCTGGGGCAGAGCGGGGGCGGGGGAGGGGTGCTGGGGCAGCTCAACGG